>CALMQD010000588.1 GCA_937871415.1 uncultured Phycisphaerales bacterium
AGACCTCGCGCCCCGGGACCTCGCGCCCCGGGCCCTCGCGCCCCTTGCCCGGGTCGCCGGGCGTCGCCGAGCTCCACGTGGCCTTGGAGTTGTAATCGTCGTGCTCTGGCATGGTCACCGGTCTGGGGCCTGCTGCCTTGCCCGCGCTCCCGCTCGTCCGCTCCCGTCGGCTCCTGGGTAGATGGGTCCTCTGTTCCGCGTGCTTACAGGAAACTCCTCACGGCGCTCGTGGCGTCGGCGAAGAACTCGAAACTCTCGGCAAGGTCGGTCACGTCGAGCACCTCGCGCACGGTCTCGTTGGCGGCGCACAGCCGCAGCGAGCGCCCGCCGTCGAGCAGTTCGTCGGTGGTCTCCTTGAGCACCTCGAGCCCGCGCGAATCGAGGTAGGGCACCTCGCTCATGTCGACGACGAAGCGTCCGAGGCTGCGGGTCATGACCTCGCCCAGCCGGGACTTGAAGACCTCGGCGTCGTCGAGGACGAGGGGACCGCGCGGCCTCACGACCGTCACCGCACCCTGCCTTTGCTCCACGATCTCCACGCTCGTCCTCCGGTTCGCTGTCGGGTGCGCCGGTCGCCGGGCCGGCGACCGTCAGGGATTCACGCCGCGGCCCGCCCCCCGCTGCCGGCGGCGCCGGAGGCCGGGGCCCTGGCGGGCAGGTGGAGCGTGAAGGTGCTCCCGCGATCCACCTGCGACTCGAGCGAGATGTCGCCGCCGTGCAGCCGGGCGACTTCCCGCGCCAGCGCCAGACCCAGGCCCGTGCCGGTGATGTTGGCGATGCGCTTGTCGCGGGCGCGGTAGAACTTGTCGAAGATCTTCTCCTGCTCCTCGGGCTTGATCCCGATGCCGTTGTCCTTCACCTCGACGGCGACTTCGCCGCCGGCCTCGAAGGCCCGCACGATCACCTCGCCCCCGGCGGGCGTGTACTTGACGGCGTTGCCGACGAGGTTGTGGATGGCCATGACGATCTTGTCGCGGTCGCCGCGGATGACGGGGAGTTTGGGCGAGAGGTCCAGACGGAGCGTGATCTCCTTCTGCCGCGCCTGCTCCTGGAAGTCGGCCTGGAGTTCCTCGAAGAGCGCACCGAGCCGCACGTCGCCCTCCTGGAGTTTGAGCTGCCCGGCCTCGATCTCGGCGACGCTGAGCATGTCGCCGACGATGCGTTCGAGCCGGCGCGCCTCCTGCGAGATGACGTTCAGCGCGGTCGCACGCTTCACGGGGTCCTCGTCGCTTTCCTCGATGAGCGAGTCGATGTACAGGCGCATGTTGGTCAGGGGCGTGCGCAGTTCGTGCGTGGCCTGCGCGACGAACGAGTTCCGGGCCGCGTCCGCGACCTTCTGCTGGGTCACGTCCTCGATGACCACGAGCGCGCGGCCGCAGTCCTCGCGTCGCAGCGGGCGGACGCTCACGCGGATCGTCCCGCCGCCCTGCTCGCCGTTGCGCTCGACCTCGACCACGGTGCGCTGCTTGACGGCGCCCGAGACGACCGACTTGATGGTGTCGAGCACCTGCGCCTCGCGAACGAACTTGGCGACGTCGCGCCCGCCGCCCTGGGTCATCTCCTCGCGCTTGGCCTGCAGCAGCACGCCCGCGGCCCCGTTGGCGTACCGCACGCGCATCTGGTCGTCGATGAGCATCACACCCTGCCAGAGGGCGTCGCAGGCGCTGGCGACCTCGCTGTCGGCTCCGCGCCGGGTGCTGAGCTCCTCCGCGGCACGCTCGACGATCGCTTTCTCGCGGAGCTGCTCGCGCTCGGCGAGGAGCTTGTTCCACGCGCTCGCCGCCGGGCCCAGGTCCTGGCTGATCCGCAGCGCCTCGGGCGAGCTCTCGCCGGCCTGAACCGCCGAGAGCGCCTCGCCGATGGCGCCCAGCGCCCGCAGGCGCGAGCGCATGCGCCGGTACAGCAGCAGCACGCCGGTGAGCCCCGCGGCGCCGATGGCGCCCAGGCCCGCGTGCGTGCGCCACTGCAGCTGCGTCAGGATCCTCGCGGGGTCCTGGTCGATCATCTCGAGCGTGACGGGCCCGCGCCGCGGCACCCACAGTTTCTCCGTCAGTTTCAGCCCCCCGCCGGGCTGGGCGGCGATCTCCATGCCCCCCGCTTCCGCCGGCGATCCGCCGGTGTTCCACGTCTCGGGCAGTTCGGCGACCGGAGTTGGGCCCAGCCCGCTCCGCGCCTCGGCGATCGCGCTCCCGTCGGGCAGACGCACCGCGCACTTCTCCAGCCCATAGGTCTGCGCTGCGCCGGCGAGCATCTTCGCGAGGCCTTCGACCTCGCCGCTGGCGAGCAGCCCCTCGGCGGCCTTGCCGAGCATCGCGCCGACGGTCTTGAACTGTTCCGTGCGCGCGGCTTCCTGTGTTCGGCCCTGCTGAGTGAGTGTCCACCACGCGCTCGCGCCCATGACCGACGACGCGATCCACGCCGCCGGCGACGACCTGACGGCGCAGCTGCGCAAGCTGGAGCCCGAGGTTACGGCATCCCGCCGGCTGATCGCAGCGGAATGAGCCGCGGACGCCG
>CALMQD010000589.1 GCA_937871415.1 uncultured Phycisphaerales bacterium
GTTGACGCCCTGGTGATGCGCCACGCCAGCTCGGGCGCGCCCCAGCTGGTGGTGCGGGCCCTGGAATCGCGCGTCGCCGCCTGGGACCCGGGGATGCGCGTCTGCGGCGTGATCAACGCCGGCGACGGCAAGCACGAGCACCCCACGCAGGGCCTCCTCGACATCTACACCCTCGCCGAGGCCCACAAGCGGCTGGACGGATTCGACCTCAGCGGCCTGCGCGTCGCGATCGTCGGCGACATCGTGAGTTCGCGCGTGGCGCGATCGAACATCGCCGGTCTGACGGCCCTGGGAGCCGAGGTCATCTGCGTCGGTCCGCCGACGCTCGCGCCGCGGAGCCTCGAAGCGCTCGGGGCGCGCGTCGCCCACGACTTCGACGCCGTGGTCGACGGCGCGATGGGCGAGGTGCACTCGGTCAACATGCTCCGGATCCAGTTCGAACGTCACGGCGACAGCGGGAGCACCCTCGGTGCGCCCGGCCGGCGCGTCGAGGACTCCGGCAGGTCTTCCGGCGCGGGCAGCGGCGGGAACGGCGGGGCCGCGCGCGTAGGCCCCCGGGCCGGGCGGGGGGGGGGCGGGGGGGGGGGAGGGGGGGGGGGGGGGGGGGGGGGGGGGGAGCCCGGCGTTCCCCAGTATCCGCGAGTACGCCCAGTGCTTTTCGCTCACCAGCGAGCGGGCGCGACGGCTGGCGCCGGGCTGCATCGTCATGCACCCCGGGCCGATGAACCGCGGCATCGAGATCGCCGACGAAGTCGCCGACGGGCCGCGGAGCGTGATCTTCCGCCAGGTCTCCTGCGGCCTCGCAGTGCGGATGGCGGTGCTGTACCTCTGCGTCCGCGCCAGCGAGCAGTAGCCCCACGCTCCACGTTCGCCCCCGCTCCAAAAACACAGCCGGCCCGGGAGTGCCGGGCCGGCGTGCCGGCTTGGGGGGTCGGTTTGGTCAACGGCCAGGTCACCGGCGGCACCGGATGACGGCCGCTTATGGCTGCTGCGGTCAAGCCCTGACCAGGTTCACGGGCCACCCGTGCACCGGGCCCGGCCGTTGACCAACACGACCAGCCCTGCCTGCCCCGGAGTTTAGCCCTTTGGGCCGAACAAAGCGCGCGGCCGGGCGCGCCCGTCGGCGTTCTGGGCGTTCGCTCCCGGCCAAGCCCGCTACCGTGCCGGGATGTCGAACGAGGGGCCAACTTCGCCGACCGGGGGAGACCCCAAGGGCGCGCTGCGCGAACGGATGAAGGGCGTGCTCAACGCCCTCTCGGCGGCGCACCGCCGGCGCGAGTCCGATGCCGTCACGGCTCACCTCCTGGACTTCACAAGGGAACGCCTGCCCCGACGCGCGGGCGGAGGCGTGATGGTCTTCGCGCCGATCCGGCTTGACGGGCGCGGCCCGGAGATCGACATCTCCGGCGCCGCGAGCGCGTGGATCGCGGAAGGGCGCGCCGTCGGCGTGCCCGACGTGGATTGGGCCTCGCGCACGATCCGGTGCGTGCGGGTGCGCGACTGGGAGCGGGACCTGGAGCTGACCGCCCGCAACGCGCCGCTCGATGTGCGCACGCCGCGCCCGGGGCTGGAGGAGATCGCGAGCGAGGACCTCGGTCTCGTGCTCGTTCCCGGCCTGGCGTTCGATCGTTCGGGCGGGCGACTGGGGCGGGGTGCGGGTTTCTACGACCGGTTCCTGGCTTCGCTCCGCGCGGGCCGCGCCGCGGGCATGCGCGCTGCGCTCATGGGCGTGTGCTTCGAGGAGCAGTGGACCCAGCGCGTGCCGACGGAGCCGCACGACGTGCGCGTCGACTGGGTCGCGACGCCCCGCGGCATCGTGGACACGGCGTGCTCATAAGCCGCGATGACGCGAAGGCTGCTTGAGGCGTGTGTACAGCGCGTAGGGCGCGCTCGACTTGACGCTCTCGATGAGCCGGAACGAGCGCGAAGCGCGGATGGCGCCGAGGCGCTCCTGCGGCGACTTCTTGACCTCGATCCTCTGCCAGTCCGCGAGGGCCGCGGCGCCCCAGCGGAGGCGCGCGTAGGCCCGGTACGGCGGCAGGGTCTTGATCGTCTGGATCGCCCGCCACGCCCTGGACGCCTCGATCTCCGCCAGTTCGCGGGCCGCGGCGGCCTGTGCGTTCTGCGCCGCCGCGAGATCGCGCGCGACGCGGTCCGCCTCGTCGCAGCGGGCTTTGTAGGGCCAGAGTTCCTCGTTGAGCGCGTCCATCCGCGCAAACTCGACCGCCTGCTGGGCCAGTTCACGCGCCAGGCCCGGCGTGAGCGTGTCGCGCGGGTCGCGTTCCTGGAGCTCCGCGGCGCGATCGAAGATCTCCAGCATGCGCCGGCGCATGTGATCGAGCTCGAAGTGGCGGGTGATGCGTTCGCGGGCCGCGGCGCCGAGCGCCGCGCGTCGCGCGGGGTTGATGACCAGCCCCGCCAGGGCGTACGCGTAGCCCTGGGCTTCGAGTTCGGCCGAGCCGCACTCGTCCGGGCCGGGCATGAGCACGCCGGTGCCCTCGTGCACCAGTTCGCGCTGCCCGCCGACGTCGGCGCCGAGCACCGCCAGCCCCGCCGCCATCGCCTCGTAGATCGACAGCGCGATGCCCTCCCACCGGCTGGGCAGGAAGAAGACGTCGCTCGCGGCCATGTACCCCGGCATCGCCTCGGTCGTCACCGCGCCCGCGAACACCACGTGGCCCGAACGCACCAGGTCGTGCGCATCGCAGTACGCGCGCGTCGCGCCCAGGAGTTCCCCGTCGCCGGCGACCAGCGCCACGAACCGCCCCGGCGGACGCTCCATCGGCGCGGGCATCGGCAGCAAGGCGCGGAGTTCGTCCGGCGGCAGGTCGCCCCGGATGCCGCGGCGATCGCGCTCGTCGTGCCAGTCCTTCCACGCCCGCTCGTGGGCGCGTCGCCGATCGTCGTAGGTCCCGTGGGCGCGCTCGAACTCGTCGAGCCGGCGCCGCCAGTCCGGCTCGAGCAGATCCCGCACCCGCCGGATCACGTCGGCGAAGACCAGCGGCTGCTTCTGGGCGCACAGCCGCGCGGCGTAGAGCACCACGGGCGTGCCGTCGGCGATGCCGTTCTCGTTGCGCACCGCGTTCCGCCACGCGGGTTCCGGGCGCCAGCGCTGGGTGTCGGCGTTGATGTAGCAGACCTCGATGCGCTTCTCTTTCGCGCCGCGTTCCTCCATCCAGTCCTTCAGGTGCCGCGACACGGTGACGGAGAGGTCGAGCTGTTCCTGATAGCCCACGCCGGTCCGCGGGTGCCCCCCGTTCTTCCACCACGGCTCCTCCATGTGGTTGAAATCGAGGTAGACCGGCTCGGGGCAGCGCTCGCGCAGGAAGGGGAGAACCTGGTACCCGAGGCGCGAGTTGGTGATGAGCACGACGTCGGGGCGCCGGCTCCGGATGAGGTACTCGAGGAAGACCGGCGCGTCGGGCATGCGCAGGTAGTTGTGCGAGAGGAAGTAGTCGGGCGTGAGGCGCGCGAACTCGGCGAACCACTCGTTGCCCGCGCCCACCGGCGCGTACGCGCTCTCCTCGCCCCACATGGTCGTCGCGATCGTCACCTCCCACGGGCCGGTCCGGTCATCCCCGACGGTCGTGAGCGTGCGCGTCAGGTCGAGGTTGAAGCGGTCGGCGCCGCCCATCCGCATCCACGGGATCACCATCAGCAGGCGCTTGCGCGACTTGGTCAGGAGGTTTGCGAACGGGGGTTCGTCCCGCACCGACTCCATCGGCATGTGCCATCCGCCGTCGGTCGGCGGGAACCAGCCCGAGCAGACGCGCGGGCAGGCGTGGCGCAGGTGGGCGCGGAAACGCTCCAGCCCGCGTGACGACGCCAGGTTGTGCCAGTCGGCGTGCTGGTTGTCGCGACGCCGGTACCAGTCGAGGTACTCGTTGATCGTCCCGCCCCAGTGCCCGTGCTCGGCGAGCCGAAGCCAGAAGTCCCAGTCCTCCATGCCGCCGCGGATGGTCTCGTCGAACCCGCCGACGGCCTTCCACGCGCTCCGCCGCACCATCGCCGTCGCCGTCGCGAGGTTCTCGTCGACGAACGCCCGCCCCTCGTGGAACCCGCGGTCCCAGAGGTACCGGTCGCCCGCGAAGCCGACGGTCTTGCCCTTGACGAACGACTCGTGCGGACGCGAGTGCAGCCGCCACGCGCACTTCTCCAGCGTCGTCGGCTCCATCAGATCATCGGCGTCGATCTGGAACACCAGGTCGGACAGCGCGTGCCGATAGCCCGTGTTGCGCGTCGCGGCGAGGCCCAGGTTCTTCTGGTGGTCGATGACCCGCACACGCACGCCCGGGCGGTCGAACTCGCGCTCCATCGCGCGGAAGGGCTCGAGCAGCGCCAGCGACGCGGGGTCCGTCGAAGCGTCGTTGATGATGATCCACTCGATCTGCTGAAGGCTCTGGCCCAGCACGCAGCGCGCCGTTTCGAGGAAGACCTCGTTCACGTTGTAGAACGGCGTGATCACGCTCACGACCGGGCGAACGTCGGCCCCGACCGGCTTGGCCGGCGCGTAGCCGAAGGCCGGGCGGTCCTTGGACGCGGGCGTCAGGGCGTAGTCTGGGCGGCGGGGGTCGATCATGCGGCGTGGTTGTTGCGGACTCGGCCCGGTGGTCTGGACCGAAGGCACAGGGTATTCGTGGAACGAACGGTCGTCCCCTCAAACAAGCGGGTGCGCGGCGATGGGGAGCATCGGTCAGGCGCGCCCCGCGCCGTCAACTTCCGGGCGCCCTTGGCTCACGAAGCCCCGGCCCCGACTACGACGCCGATTCACCCAGCACCTTGGGCACGGCGAAGTAGGGCCCGATCCTCGCGGGCGCAAGCGCCCGAAGCCGCTCGAGGTCCTCGGGCGCGGGCAGCGCCCGCGCCGCGTCGTCCCTGAGCACGTTACCGCCGGGAGGGCTCGTTTCGCCCGCGGCGCAGCCGTTGTCGGCGACCGACTCCAACTTCCGCAGGGTTTCCATGAACCCCAGCACGGCGGAGAGGCGCACGCGGGAGTCGTGCACCTGCTCGTCGGAGAGTTCCAGCCGCGCCAGGCGCGCGATCTTCCGCACCTGCTGTTCGCTGAGTCGGGCGGGGCCGTCCGGAGCGTCGTTGGGCCCGGGGGTTGGCGCGGGTGTGCTCACGGTCGGACTGTATGGATCGTGAGCGGCCCGGGCCAGAATCCGTTGCGCCGGATGGGGCCCGAATCGAACCCGCCGATGGATGGGGCGTAAGCGGATCGCCGATGGAGGGAGAGGATCGGTCCGGTTTCCGGGCGGCGGGAAGTTCGGTCGTCATGCGCCAGTCCACGCGGCTCATCCTCAATACCGGCGCGACCTACGCCCGCATGGCGCTGACGGTCGGCATCGGGCTGCTGGTCACACGCTATGCGCTCCGCGGCCTGGGCGAGGTGGACCTGGGCATCTCCGGGCTGCTCCTGGCGACCATCGCCTGGGTCCAGATCCTCACGGACTCGATCATCCAGGCCTCCGACCGGTTCTTCGCCTTCGAGCTGGGCAAGGCCGACCACGGCCGCCTGCGGCGCGTCTTCGCCTCGTCGCTCGTGCTGCTCCTGCTGACGGCGGGGCTGGTCGTGGGCGTGGGCGCGGCGCTCATGCCGTTCATCGTGGACCTGCTGCAGATCCCGCCCGCGCGGGCGGCCTCGGCGGAGCGCGCCCTGCTCTTCACGGCCCTCATGTCCGGGTTCGCGGTCGCCGGCTTCCCGTACCGCTCGATGTTCACCGCGCACCAGGAAATGGTCTTCATGTCGGCGGTGGAGGTGAGCGAGAGCGTGCTGCGCCTCGGCGCGGTGCTGGCGCTCCTGTTCATTCCCGGCGATCGCCTGGTCATCTACTCGGCCCTGCTCTTTGCGCTGCAGGTGCTCGTGAGTGTCGGCGTTGCGCTGGTGAGCATGAAACGGTACCCGGAGACGCGCGTCTGGCCGACCGCCGCGTCCGGCGCGATCATCCGCGAGATGGCCCACTTCAGCGCGTGGAGCGTGCTGGGCACGCTCGCGCAGCGTCTTCGCCTCTCGGGGGCGCCCACGGCCCTGGCCCGGGTCTTCGGGCCGGTCCACAACGCCGCGTACCAGATCTCCTTCCAGGCGGGCAGTTACCAGTTCCAGTTGGCGCAGGCCATCTTCCGCGCGGCGCGCCCCGCCGTCACCCAGGCCCACGGGTCGGGCAACGAAGCGCTCTCGCAGCGCCTGGCGATGCTCACGAGCAAGTACTGCGGCTGGATGGTCGTCGCCCCGCTGGTCCCCGTGCTCGTCGAGACCGACATCCTCCTGAAACTCTGGCTCGGCAGTTATCCCGAGTGGACGCGGGAGTTCGTGCGCCTCATGTGCGTCGCGATGGCCCTCCCCTGGCTCATGGCCGGGACGCAACTGCTCATCCAGGCCTCCGGGCGCGTCAAGGCCCTCATGATCTGCTCGCTGGTGTGCGAGGGCGCCGGGCTGGCGGCGGGGTTCTTCTGGTCGCGCGCGACCGGCGACCCCTCGAAACTGCTTCTGGCCAGCCTGCTCGGCGCGTTCGCGAACGTACTGCTCACCGCCGGCTGGCTGGGGCGCGCCGTCCAGTTGCACTTCGCCCGGTACCTGCGCGACGTGCTCGTGCCGCTGGGCCTGTCGATGGCGCCGGCGACCGCCATGGCCCTCGCGATCCACTGGGCCGTGCCCGACACTTCGCCTGCCCGGGCCTTCGGGCGGCTGATCGCCGTGTGTGCGGCGTACTTCGGCGGGTTGGCGCTGGGCGTGTGGTTCCTGGGGCTCTCGAAGGACGAACGCGGGCACTTCCAGCGCGTCGGCGTCGGCATCGCCTCTCGATTGCCCGGACCGGTCAAAGGTGTGGGGCTCAGGCTCATCGGCGGGCAGGAAGCCCCGCCCACCCGGGCGTCGCTCGAAACCCTCGGCGACGATCCCGCCGCCCCGCCTTCCGAAGTCTGAATCCGTGTTGCCGCGACGGCGCCTCGCACGGCCGACGCGAACCCCGGTTGTTCGAACGAATCATCAAGTCCGTATCGCATCAAGCCGCGCCCGCGGCATTCGGGGCCTGTCCGGACCGGCCCATTCTCGCCCGGGTTTTTCCGGCGCGGGGTCTACCCTTCCTCCCGCATGACGATCCTGACCGCACCCGGCCCCACCACCGCGACCCGCCCCGGCGCAACTCCCCCCCCCGCGCACGCCGACGGTTCCGCACCCGCGCGCACGCTCCGTCAGAGCGACGCCGGTGCGCCCGGCGACCTCCTGGAGCGGGCCGGTCGATGCCTGGACGCAGCGGCCGCGGCCCTGTTCGCCAAACTCCGCACCGAACGCTTCCACGACGCGCCGGGCGAGGCCGAGAAACGCGGCGAGGGCGACCTGCTCCACTGGTGCGCCGAACTCGAGGGAGACTCCATTCTCTCCTCCGAGTACCTGCTCATGAAACTCATCCTGGGGCAGGAGCACGACCGGCAGACCGAGGCGCGCGGCGGGCCGAACTACCTGCAGCGCATCGCCAACCACCTGCGCCTTGTGCAGCGCGAGGACGGAACCTGGGGCCAGTACCCCGGCAGCCCGCCCGACATCAGCGCGTGCGTGAAGGCCTACGTCGCCCTCAAGGCTTTCGGCGACGACACGAACGCGCCGCACATGCGCAAAGCGCGCGAGCGCATCCTCGAGATCGGCGGGGCCGAGAAGTGCAACACCTTCTCCACGTTCTACCTCGCGTGCCTGGGGTGCGTCGATTGGAACGCCTGCCCCGCCATCCCGCCGGAGATCGTCCTCTTCCCGCGCTGGTTCCCCTTCCACCTCGACAAGGTCGCCGCGTGGACGCGCACGATGATCCTGCCGCTGGCGCTGTGCACGGCGCTGCGCCCGGTCCGTCGTTTCACGCTCGAGAGCGGGCGCGTGCTCGATTGCGACGAGCTCTTCGTCGATCTCCGCTTCAAGCACCGGCTCGCCAAGCCCTTCAACCGCGACGAGCCGGCCTGCTGGAAGAACTTCTTCCTGGTCTGCGACCGGGTGCTGAAGGTCGTTCAGAAACTCAACCTCAGCCCGCTGCGCCAAGAGTCGATCCGCCTCGCCGAGAAGTGGATCCTCGAGCGCGTCGACGGCGAGACGACCGAGGGCCTCGGGGCGATCTTCCCGCCGATGGTCTATCTGCAGGTCGCGTTTCAGGCGCTGGGCTACTCCCGCGATCACCCCGTGATCCGACGCGCCGAGAAGGACCTCGACGACTTCATCGTGGTGCACGATCACGCCGATCCGCGCCTGGACCACGTGCGGTTGCAGCCGTGCTTCAGCCCCGTCTGGGACACGGGCATCGCGCTCTACGCGCTGACCGAGGCGGGCTACTCCGCCGCGGGCGACGACCGCATCGCGCGGGTCTGCGACTGGCTCATCGCGCGCCAGGTGCGCATGGGCCCGAAACTCGAGGGGCGCATCGACTGGTCGCGGAATCTGCGCCCGCAGGACCGGTCGATCCGCCTTGGGGTCGACGCGTCGGCGTGGGCCTTCGAGTACAAGAACGACTGGTACCCCGACATCGATGACACCGCGATGATCGCCAAGGCGATGTGGCGCGCAAGCGAGCCCGGCAACGGGTCGGCGCCGGGCGATCCGGCGCTCGCCGAGTACCGGCGCACCGCGCAGGCCGCGGCCCGGTGGGTCTTTGCGATGCAGAACGATGACGGCGGCTGGGCCGCGTTCGACCGTACGTGGCACCACGAGTGGATGGAAGCGGTGCCCTTCGCCGACCACAACGCGATGCAGGACCCCTCGTGCGCCGACATCACCGGGCGCACGATCGAGTCGCTCATCACCTGCGGCGTCAGCCCCGAGCACCCGCAGATCCAGCTCGCGGTGCAGTACCTCCTGAACAAGCAGGAGCCCGAGGGGTGCTGGTGGGGACGCTGGGGCGTCAACTACATCTACGGCACCTGGCAGGCGCTGGGGGGGCTCACCTTCGCCGGACTGCCCAAAGACCACCCGTCGATCCGGCGCGCGATCCACTGGATCAAAAGCGTTCAGAACCCCGACGGCGGGTTCGGCGAGAGCGCCAACTCGTACCTCGACCGCTCGCTCATGGGCAAGGGACCCAGCACCGCGAGCCAGACCGCCTGGGGGTTGGCGTGCCTGCTCTATGCCTGCGAGCACGACGACGCCGCGGTGGTGCGGGCGGTGCGCTGGTTGTGCGATCACCAGTTGGCCGCCGACAAGGCGCCCTTCACCCGGTCGCGCTGCATCGGCGGAGCGGGGGTGGAGGACGCGGGGGCGTCGGAACTGGCGCCCACGGATTTCCAGGCCGATCTCGCCGGGTCCTGGAACGAGCACTACTTCACCGGCACCGGTTTCCCCAAGGTCTTCTACTTGAGGTACAACGCCTATCGGCACTACTTCCCGGTCATGAGCCTGGCCCGGTGGGTGAACCGCGCCCGGATGGCGGCGAAGTAGCGGCGCCACCGGGTGATTCCCCGGGCCTTGGGCAGCCGATCTCCTGAACGGCGCTTGTCCAACTGGACTCCGGGCGTGCCGATGGGCGCCGGGGTCAACAAGCCGCGGGAACGGACCACGCACTTGACCACGCCTTCCTTCAAGCCCACGACCCCGAGCGCCGCGGACCGGGGCCTGTGGACGATCGCGGGCCTGGTCTTGGGCGCCGCGCTGGTCATCGGCGTGTTGATCGCGCTGCTCCCTCCGGCGGGGCGGGCCGCCGCCGATCACTTCATGTTCCACGAACCGGCCATCCGGCGCTTCGCCTCCGACTGGCCGCACGTCGACCTGCGCGGCTATCTCTCCGCCACTTCGCCCGGGTTCCACCTCCTGCTGGCGCCCGTGGCGGCGGTGACGCACGCGACGCCCGAGCACGGCGCGGTGCTGCGCCTGGCGGGTTCGGTCTTCACGCTCGGGCTCCTGGCGCTGCTCGGCCTTGTCGTGCTCAAGGAGCACCGGGGCGCCGGCGCGCGCCGCGCCGGGACGATGGCCGCACTCCTCACGGCCTGCCTGTTCTGCTCGGTCTATGTGCTCTTCGCCGGCGCGTGGCTCCTCCCGGACAACGCGGGATGGCTCGGCGTCGTCGCCATGCTCGGGCTTGCGATCGATCGCATCGACCGCGCCGAGCGGGGGGCGCTGACGCGCGGATCGGTCGCTCGATGGCTCCTGCTGGTCGGCGCGGCGTTTCTGTTCGTGGTGGCGACGCGCCAGAGCAACATCTGGACCGCGGGCGTCGTGCTGGTCGCGGCGTGGCTCACGCCGACCGACGACCGCACCCACGCCGGGATCGGTAAACCGATCGACGGCTCCCTGCAGAACATGTGTTCCAGGCTCGGCGCGCGCGTGGCGTCGAGCCTCTCTGTAGCGCTCGCGCTCGCCCCGGGCCTCGCGCTGCTGGCCTATTTCGCCTCGGTCTGGGGCGGCCTGGTGCCCACGCGCTTCCAGCGTCAGCACCAGGGCGCGAACCTCGCCACGCCCGCGTTCATGCTCACCGTCGCGGCGTGCCTGTCGGTGTTCTTCGTCGGCTTCTGGGCGCCTTCGCTCGCGCGCCTGTGGCGCGACCGCCGCGCTCTGCTGCTGCTCGCCGGCGCCGTCGGGCTCCTGCTCGGCGCGGTTCCGGTCACGACCTACCTCTACCCCGCGCGTGCGAGCGGGCTCTGGGGGCTGGTGCGCGTGCTGGGCGAGAGGGGCGGCGATATCGCCGGGCACACATCCGGCTTCATCCTGCTGGGTTCGGTCGCCGGCGCGATCTGTGTATGCGCCTGGGGTGCGATGCTCCCGGCGTCGCGCCGCTGGCTGCTGGGCGCCGCGCTGCTGGCGTTCGTGTGCGCCCAGACCGCCAACACCAACGCGTGGCAGCGGTACATCGAACCGGGCCTGCTCATCCTCGCGGCGCTCGCGTGCGCCTGGAGCGGACGCGCCGGCCGGGGCTTCGAGCCCGTGGGCCTGCCCACGGACCGCCGCCGCGCCGGACGCTGGAGCATCGACGGCCTGGCTCCCCCGCTCCGCGTGCTCGGTCCGGTCGCGCTCTGCGGGTTGTCGCTGGCGGGCGCGTGGCTGAGCGTGCGGGGCTCGGAGCCCATCGACCCCCGTCATCCCCCCGGTCTGCCGGCCGATGTGTACACCGGCCCGCTCCCGGAGAAGGGCGGTTTGCCGCAATCTCTGCGCGATGTGCCGCGCACGGCCCCGCAACAGTGAAACCCGGAGCCGTCGTGCCGATAGGATCAGCGCGGGTGCGCCTCGTGCGCCCCCGATTTCGGCGATCCCACCCCCGGCGCCGGTCCGAGAACCCGGCGCGACACAGGACGACTCCATGAACCGTGCTGATCTCCCGCCCGTTCCTGCACTCCTGCGCCGGCGATGTGCCGGTCTGCTTGTCGCGGCGCTGGCGTCGCTCGTCGGCGTTTCCCCGCTGCACGCTTCGCTGGACGAACCCGCCCCGGCGTCTGCGCCGTCGGTGATGCGTGCGCAAAGGGGCGGCGCTCCGGAGGCACAGAGCCCCGAGCGCGGCATGGACGACAAGACGCAGATCAGCCTGATCCCCCGCGCCGCGCTCTTCGGCAATCCGAGCCGGATTATGGCCCAGATCTCGCCCACCGGCAGCGCGATGGCCTTCATCGCGCCCTCGGACGGCGTGCTGAACGTCTTCGTCGGCCCGCTCACCAACCCCGGCGAAGCCCGGGCCGTCACGCACAACACGGTGCGGGGCGTGAACAACTTCGCGTGGGCGTATACCGGCGAGCACATCCTCTACGCCGACGACGCCAACGGCGACGAGAACTTCCGCGTCTACGCGGTCAACGTCAAGACCGGCGAGAAGAAGGACCTGACGCCGCTCTCGGGCGTGCGCGCCGAGATCTTCAAGATCAGCAGCAAGTTCCCGAGCGAGGTCGTGCTGGGGCTCAACGACCGCGATCCGAAGCTGCACGACGTGTACAGGGTGAATCTCGACACGGGCGAGCGCACCCTCGTCCTCAAGAATGAGCAGTGGGGCGAGATGGTCGTCGACGACGACTTCAAGGTGCGTCTGGGCGCCAAGACCAACGCCGACGGCTCGGTGACCTGGAACTGGCTCAACGACGACGGCACGCCCAAAGGCGAGTTCGTGACGTTCTCGCTCGCCGACACGGCTTCGAGCCGCGTCGAGGGGTTCGACGCCTCGGGCAAGATCCTGTACATCGTCGACAGCACGGGGCGCAACACCGGCGCCGTGTACCAGGTCAACGCCGACACGGGCGAGAAGCGCCTGGTCATCCGAGACGACAAGGCCGACGCGGGCGCGATGCTCGTGCACCCCGAGACCGGCATCGTCCAGGCCGTGTCTTTCGAGACCGACCGGGCGCGCTGGACGCTCCTGAGCGAGGAACTGAGCAAGGACTTCCAGGCGCTGCGCAAGACCAACGTCACCGGCGACATGATCATCCAGAGCCGATCGCTCGACGACCGCTACTGGGTCGTGTCGTTCGTTGAGGACGACGCCCCCGCGAAGACCTACCTCTACGACCGCGGCGAGGTCTCCAAGGATGCCTCGGGCAAGGTCACGCGCGGCGCACCGGCCACCACGTTCCTCTTCGCCAACCGCCCGGAACTCGAGAACGCGCCGCTGGTGAAGATGCACCCCGTGACCATCACCGCGCGCGACGGGCTCAAGCTCGTCTGCTACTACTCGCTCCCGCTGCAGCGCGACCCCGACATGAACGGCAAGCCCGACAAGCCGGCGCCGCTGGTGCTCAACGTGCACGGCGGCCCGTGGGCCCGCGACTCCTGGGGCCTGCGCCCCGAGCATCAGTGGCTCGCCAACCGCGGCTACGCGGTCCTCAGCGTCAACTACCGCGGGTCCGAGGGCTTCGGCAAGGAGTTCCTCAACGCCGGAAACAAGGAGTGGGCCGGCAAGATGCACGACGACCTCATCGACGCCGTCGATTGGGCCGTCAAGCAGGGCATCGCCGAGCCCGACAAGGTCGCGATCTACGGCGGGTCCTACGGCGGTTACGCGTCGCTCGTCGGCCTGACCTTCACCCCCGACAAGTTCGCTTGCGCTGTCGACATCGTCGGCCCCAGCAACCTCCAGTCCCTGCTCACGAGCTTCCCCGAGTACTGGCAGGCGTTCATGGACAACATGGCGGCCCGCGTGGGCGACCCCCGCACCGAGGAGGGCAAGGAGTTCCTCAAGAGCCGCTCGCCCCTGACGTTCGTGGACAGGATCAGCAAGCCCCTGCTCATCGCGCAGGGCGCCAACGACCCGCGCGTCAAGCAGGCCGAGAGCGATCAGATCGTCTCGGCGATGAAGACCAAGAACCTGCCCGTCACGTACGTGCTCTACCCGGACGAGGGGCACGGCTTCCGCCGACCGGAGAACCGGATGAGTTTCTACGCCGTTGCCGAGGCGTTCCTGGCCCAGCACCTGGGCGGGCGCTTCGAGCCCTTCGGCGATGCCTTCAAGGGCTCGACCATCGACGTCAAGGAAGGCTCCGACCAGATCCCGGGCCTGAGCGAGGCGCTCGCCAACCGGCCCAAGCCCTAAGACCCGGCACGCCATCTACACCGTCGCAACTTCCCGCGCTCCGGCCCGGTCGCCGGAGCGTTTTGCTGCGCCCTACTTCCCCTCCACTCTCCGGCGCCACATCTCCAGCACGCTCTTCTTCGTGAGGTCATAGCGCAGCGGCGTGACGGTCGTGCACCGCTTCATCAGCAGCTCCACGTCGCTCGCCTCGTCGGTGAAGCGGAAGTCGAGACCGTGGCCCGCCGCCCAGTAGTACACCTCGCCGCTGGGCGCCGTGCGGCGTTCGTACTTGTCGTTGAGCCCGTGCGTGTTCATGCGGCAGACGCGCACGGGATACCCGCCCTCGGGCACCGCGCGCTCGTCGCCGATCTCGGTGCGCGGGACGTTGATCGACAGGCAAGCGTGCTTGTCGGGCAGTCCGTCGCGCAGGACGATATCGAGCGCCCGGCGCGCCTCGCGCGCGGCGCGCCGGAAGTCCGCCCGCCCGCCGCCCATGTGCAGGCTCACGGCGATCGACGGGATGCCCAGGAACGCCGCCTCGAGCGCCGCCGCGATCGTCCCGGAGTAGATCACGTTGATCCCGACGTTCGCGCCGGTGTTCATCCCGCTGATGACCAGGTCCGGTCGGTCCATCGCGCCGTAGCGCTCGGGCCAGAGGTTCGCGATCGCGAGTTTCACGCAGTCCGCCGGGCGTCCATCGACGGCGACGCCCGTCATCCGGGGGTCCCTGCCCCACCCCAGCACTTCCTCGCGGATCATGAGCGGCTCGTGGAACGTCACGCCGTGGCTGGTCGCCGACTGCACCGTGAGGGGCGCGATGGGCGTGACGAACCCGGTCGAGTAACCCAGGCGCGACCAGATCGGGCCGCCGCAGTCGGCGTGCGCATCGATCAGCGCCTCGTAGAGTGCCTCGATGCCGGGCGTGCGCAGCCCGTCGTCGTTGGTCAGGAGGATCTTCATCGCCCGCAGGTTAGGCGTCGCGACGCGCTTCCGGGCAGTCTCTCGCCCGCGCCGCCGGCCTGGCCCCGCGCCGCTCTGCGCCCCGTTCAGCGCTCGTCGATGTCGACGCCGACTTCCTCCGCGGCCTTGCGCAGTTCCGAGCGCTGCGGACCATCGGCGTCGAACGGCGGCACCCTCGCCACCGCCCGCAGCACCGTGTGGTCGTACAGGTCCTCATCAAAGTTGCCGCCCGTGAGCCCGACGCTCGAAAACGCCGCCCGCCAAGCGTGCGGATGCTCCGCCGCAACCGCCGCGTCGAGCGTGCCCTTGTTGGCCGCGTAGCAGTCCATCCGCGACAGCACGTGGAGGATCGACTCCCGTGCGCGGACCTCCAACGCCCCGACCTGGCGTTTCTTGTAGAGGATGACGGCGCCGGCGAGCAGCACGCCCAGAATCAGCAGAACCGCGACGCGCGACAGAACGCTTCGAGACATGCCAGGCCACTCCAAACCCGCCCGCCCGGGTCGAACCCGCGTCTGCGCTCGCCGAGAGCCATCGGACGACCGAGTTCCTTACTGGGAGTTCAGCATAGACTCTTGCACTCGATTCCCGCGCCACCCCGGCGCCCGCAAGCCTTCTATCCCCCGGAGACCCACGCCATGGCCGAGATGACCCGCAAGAAGATCCGCTGGGCGACCAAGAAGCGCAACGGCGGCAGCCGCAAATGGAAGACCGCCTACATCTGGGTCCCCAAGCAGAGTCCCAAGAGCGAGGCGAAGAAGGAACACGGCCCGCGGAAGTCCTGACGCGCCGTTTGTCTGACCGGCGCCCCTTCGTTCTGCGTCGATCGTCCGCCGTTCCACACAGGCCGCGTGTTCGGAGGCGGTGCGGTCGAGCGCGCCAGGGCTAGCGACGCCTGCGTCGCATCTCCTTTTCGATCTCGTCGTACGCCTTGGCGGTCTCGTCGAGCAGTTCCGGGCGCGAGCGCAGCCGGTCGAGCGCCTCGGTCCCCTCGTTGTTCTCGAAGAGGATGTACGACGCGAGCGCGTCGTGGTCGGCGTGGTCCATCCAGTACTTGTCCGTCTGCCAGGTCTTCGGGCCCGCGAGCACCAGTTTGCGCGCAAGCGCCAGGTCCCGGGGCTGCGCGTTCCAGGCGATCGCCGCCGAGTTCGCCGCCAGTGTTCCGAGCCGGACGTAGAAGAAGTCGTTGATGTCCTTCTGCGGGATGTCGGGCTCGACCTCGGCGACGGTCTGCAGCACCGCCGCCGCGAACGTCGCCGCCGCGATGTCCTTCTGCTTCTCGACTTTGTCGTGCGCCAGCGAGATGGCGGCCTGGAGGGTGATGTCCTTGGCGTACCACGCCTTGCGCATCTCCGCCGCCGCCGCCGCCTGCCCCTTGCTCTGCGACAGCAGGTAAACGTTCTCGAGTTTGGATGCCTCGCTCGAGCAGGCCGCGACGGCGAGCAACACCAACGCCAGGCCGGCGAGGCGCATTCGGCGAGCGATCGATCGAGTCGCCTTTCGGGAACGTTCGTTCGCGTGGACGAGGGTGTCTGCGTTCATCGGTGCGCCTTTCTCACAGTCCAGACACCGCTCAAGCCTTCGCGGGCGAATCGGCGCGCGGGTTCGGGGGCACTTTATCCCTCGGCGCGGCGTCGACGCCCGCGGGGCCCTCGGTCGGCCGGCCGCACTCGGGACAGACCCGCATCGCCCCGGTCGCGGGCAGCCCGGCGAGCGCGTAGCCGCACGCGGGGCAGACGTTCGGGGTCGGGTTCCGCCGCCGGACGAGCGCCCAGAGGCAAACAACCGCCGCCATCGCCGCCGGCGCACCCACCTGCCAGTAGGGAATGAAGACCTCGTGAAAGCTCGACGAGCGCGTGGTCTGGTAGACGTACCGGAAGAACGGCGTCGCCGGGTGGAGCGACCACCCGTGCGTCCGTTTCCGCAGCACGATCCCGCGGATCACCTCGTCCCGGTACACAAAGAACCGCGCCTGGCCTTCCGTGAGTTCCACCAGGAAGGCCGAGCCGACGTAGTGCACGCTGTGGAACCGGTTGACGACGTAGAGCCCCAGGCACAGGACGCACACCAGGAGCGCCAGCAGCCCCGCGGCCCAC
>CALMQD010000590.1 GCA_937871415.1 uncultured Phycisphaerales bacterium
ATTCTGTCGGGCATCATCGTCGCCGCTTTCGGCATCGTCGGCATCAACGACAAAGGCCTCACCGTTCTGCACTGGGAGTTCCCGGGCATCTTCACCACGAAGTGGATACCCGAGCCGGTGTTCTACAAACTGCTGTTCACGAACCTCGGCATCAAGTGGTGGCTCGCATGGATCGCCTCGATCCTCGCGCTCGTTTCCACCGCCGGGCTCTTCCCGTACTTCCTCGCCTCGGGATCGATTGAACTGACGCTCAGCCGCCCCATCGGGCGGCTGCGTCTCTGCCTCTACAAGTACGCCTGCGGCCTGCTCTTCGTCGCCCTCCAGGTCTCCGTCTTCGCACTCGCCTCGTTCCTGGTCATCGGCCTGCGCGGCAAGACGTGGGAGCCCGGCGTCCTGCTGGCCATCCCCATCACGGTCGCGATCTTCAGTTTCCTCTACTGCGTCTGCGTCCTGCTCGGCGTGCTCACCCGGTCGACCATCGCCTCGCTCCTGCTCACGATGCTCTTCTGGTTCCTGGTGTTCGGGGTTCACACGACCGAGCAGTCGCTCCTGTTCTTTAAGGAGCGCAACGCCCTCCAAGTGGAAAGCACCCGCAACCGGATCGAGGCCGACGAAGCCCGCGCCCAGCGCCGATTGGCCGAGAACAAGCCCAAGGACGGGGTGGACCCGGCGACCGGCCTCACCGAGGTCGAAAGGGATCGTCTCGAGTCGCGTCGCAAGCGCCTGGTTGAACTCCAGAGCACCGCCAAGCCGCTCTCCCGTTTCCACACGGGTTTCTACGCCCTCAAGACGGTCCTGCCCAAGACCACCGAAACCGCCGAACTCCTCGAGCGAGCCCTCCTGAGCAAGGAAGACCGCGAGCAACTCCGCAACTTCAGCCCCGGCGCCAACCGCCCGGACCCGGAGTTCGGCGACAACGATGCGCCGTTCACACAATCGGAACTCGGCGAGCGCGTGGAGAACGAGACCCTCTCTCGCTCCGTCGGGTGGGTCCTGGGGTCGTCACTCGGATTTGAGTGTTTCGTGCTGGGCATCGCCGCGTGGATCTTCGCCCGCCGCGATTTCTGACGCCCTCCCGGTTCCCGTTCGCAACGCGCTCAACCGCGAGCAAACAAGAAACAACCAGGCCCGCGCCGTCCTTGGCACGGGCCTGGCCTTTGAGTTTCTTTCTCCGCCGAGCGAGCGGGCTCGCGCCCAACCCGGGCGCGGCGTTCGGCCTCAGGCGACCATCGACGTGCACGTCTCGATCGCCTCGATCACCTGACGAACCTGGAACGGCTTCTTCAGGAGCGAGTCGAAGCCCTGTACCTTGAGCTGCCCCGCCTGGGCCTCGGTCACCTTCCCGCTCATCGCGATGATCTTCGTCATCTGCAGGTCGTCGTCCGAACGCACCATGTGCGCCAGCGCCTTGACGTCGCCCGGATTGCCCGAGGTCTCGCCCAGGTGCAGGTCCAGCAGCATCACGTGCGGCTTGAAGCGGTCGCACTCGACGCCCGCCTGGAACGAGCTCGTCGCCGTGCGCACTTCGTAGTTCGCCTGATCGGAGAGCACCTTCGAGAGCACGTCCACGATCTCCTGCTCGTCGTCGACGATCAGGATGCGCGTCTTGCCCCCAGCGATCCCGTCGAACGGGATCCCGTGCTCCTTCATGAAGCGCACGAGCTGAGCAACGGGGATCCGACGGTCCTTCGACCCCGGGATCCGGTAGCCCTTGAGCTGACCGGTGTCGAACCACTTCGACACGGTGCGCGGGGCCACGTTGCAGATCTTGGCGACCTCGCCGGTCGTCAACACGTCTTTTTCAAAGGGCAGAGGCATCGTCTCGTCCTCGCAAACAGAGAGTCCGGTTCGGCCGCTTCACCAGACGAGCGGCGGCGACCTTGGATCGGACTCTTGGCGCGAGGTCTTGACGTCTGAATCGACTGACCCGTCAAAATCAACTATCCGGACTTGGCCGGACCGGCGGAAAGTGCCTGTTTCTCCGTCTGGTGTTGCTGTCGGAATCACGCGGGCGCCGACCACCACCCCGCGCCCCATTGCCCGATCGGCCCGCCTCCCGGCCTTTGCGAAGCCTTTTTCCTCGCCCCCACCCGGTTTTCGATGTGATCCGCCGGCCCCGATGGATCACCGAACAAACATCAACCATTGACCCCAACTGATTGACACCGCTTCACCTTTCGCGTTAGGTTACTCCCCCGCGCGCGTTCTCGGATCACCATGCATCCGCGTCCAGCGCGTGTTCGTAACTGATTCGGACCTCGGCGCCCCGGCGGCGCACCAGTGTTCGTCTCGACATCGCGAGGAGCCCCCTGTGCAGCATCCGTCCGCGTCCCGTCTGACCCAGCTCTCGCTGGCCATGCTCCTGGTGTCTCTGGCCGGACAGCCCGTCTCCGCCCAGACCGACGCGAGCCGCTCGACCGGAACGACCGCCGCGACCAAGACCGACCCCAAGGCGATGCTCGACGACTTCGAGCACTACGTCCTGATCGACCGCGCCGACGTCGCCGCCGCCACCGGACAGGCGCTGCTCGACCTCAACCTTTCGCCCACCGAGTTCGTCAGCGTGGTCGAAGGCTCGCGCCGCGGGGTCGGCCAGTTCAACAAGGCCATCAACCGCGCCATGGCCCGGCGCGAACTCGAGACCATCGCCGCCCAACTCCTCAAGGCCTACGAGTCCGGCAAGCTCGCCACCGCTCGCAGCCCCGAGGCCGTCACCAACGCCATCAAGGACCTCACCGGCACTCAGCGCCAGCGACTCTTCGCCGCCCAGCGCCTGATCGCGGCGGGCGAGTACGCCATGCCGCAGCTCCTCTCCGCCCTGCTCGGCGGCGATATCCGCCTGAGCACCGAGGTCCGACGGGTCATGGTCGAGATGGGCCGCCAGGCCGTCGTTCCGCTGACCACCGCCCTCCCGGACCTCGATCCGGTCGGCCAGGAACTGGTCGTGAGCGTGCTGGGGGACATCACCTATACCCACTCCCTCCCCTACCTCTACGACCTCCGCGCGTCGACCACGAGCCCGAACGTCCGGACGGCCTGCGAAGAAGCCATCCGCAAGATCGCCGTCGTCGTCAACGACGCCACGCCGATCGCCGACCGCTATGTCGAAGTCGCCAACAGCTTCTACAAGGAAACCCCGACCCTCACGCCCTTCCAGGATGATCAGAACCAGCTCTGGTGGGGCTACGACCCGCGCATCGGCCTGACCTTCACCGCGATCGATACCTCGGTCTATCACGAGGCCATGGCGATGCGACTGACCGAGCGCGCCCTCACGCTCGATCCTGCCAACGAGAAGGGTGTCGCGCTCTGGATCGCCGCCAACTTCTCCCGAGAGATCGACTCACCGGCCAACTACGCCAACCCCGCCTACCCGGCGACGCGCCGCGACGCGATGTACTACGCCGTCGCTGCGGGCTCCTCCACCGCCCAGCGCGTCCTGGCCCGCGCGATCGACGACATCGACACGCCGCTGGCACGCAAGGCGATCGCCGCGACCGAGAAGACCGCGGGCGGCAACGGCCTGTGGGAAGGCCTCGGCTCGCGTAAGCCGCTGCTCGAAGCGCTGCGCTACTCGAACCGGCGCGTGCAGTACGAGGCGGCGATGGCCCTGGGCGCCGCCCAGCCGCGCCAGCCGTTCGAAGGCTCCGACCGGGTCGTCCCCATCCTCGCCAGCGCCATCCGCGACGTCGGCGCCAAGTACGCCGTCGTCCTGGCGAGCGACGCCGAACGCCAGGCTTCGCTCGTGGGCATCCTGCAGGGCAAGGGCTACACCGTCCTCCCCGCCGCGGCCTCCTTCACCGACATCGAGCAGGCTCTCGCGGACGCTCCGGGCGTCGACCTCATCGTGACCGACCTGCCGTCGGGCTCGACCGCCGACGCCCTGGACCAGGCCCGTTCGCGGATGAAACTCCGCGCAACGCCCGTCCTCGCGCTCGTGAGCGCCCAGGGCTACGCCGACCTGGCCGTGAAGTTCTCGCGTGACACCAGCGTCCGCATCGCCCGCGCGGGCCTGAGCGCCGACGAGATCGGTGTCTCTTCCGAGCAGCTCGTCGACAAGGCCACGGGCGGCAGCATCAGCAACGAAGAGGCCGAGGCGTACCGCACCCAGGCGCTCCACGTGCTCCGCGACCTGGGCGTCTCTTCCAACAACGTCCTGAACATCGCCGACGCCGCGGGCCCGCTCATCTCCGCCCTCGGCGCCAGCACCGGCCCCAATCGTCTCCTCGTCGGCGAGGTCCTGGCCTATGTGCCCACCAAATCGGCGCAGCAGGCCCTCTTCGACGCGGCGATGGCCCCCGAGGCCGCGGGCCAGGAACGCGTCGCGCTCCTCGAACGCGTCGCCATGAGCGCCAAGCGCACCGGCAACCAGTTGAACGACCGCCAGGTCGCGTCGCTGGTCGAACTGGTCAAGACCGGCGGCGACGCCGAGGCCACCGCCGCCGCTTCACTCATGGGCGCGCTCAACCTCCCCAACGCCAACATCGTCCCGCTGATCCTGGGCAAGGGCGGCTAAGACCGTTCCGCGCGGAAGTCCCCTCGCTCGCCTCAACCAATCCCCCCACGCGCGCCGCGGCCATCCGCCGCGGCGTGTTCTTTGGGCTCGCGCGATCGGGTGCTCGCGTCCCATCAGCTGGGCGACCCCGCCTGATAACCCTGCCAACGGGCGGGTAACCGCGCCTCGCCTCCTCGCCAGTCGGGTTAGAGCGCACAGCTTGGCGCCCACCGCACGCCGCACGACTCAACACCGCGCACCACACCCCGCGCCGATCCGATGCTGGGAGTGTTCGCATGCCCGCTTCGGGTGGCGACGTTCAACCCGCGTGTCACGGCCCGGGGAAGTGTGTGCCCCGGGCGCTCAAGTGTGTGGTAAGGAGACTCCTGTATGCGCAATCGTGTTCGGAAGGCCTTCACGCTCGTCGAAATCCTCATCGTCGTCGTGATCCTCGGCATCCTGGCCGCCATCGTCATCCCCCAGTTCACCAACGCCAGCCAGGAGGCGCAGGTGGGCAACATCCAGACGCAGCTGCAGACGATCCGCAGCCAGATCGAGCTCTTCCGCGTCCGGAACAACGGTTCGTCGCCCGACATCGCCGGCGACGTGGACGCTTCGTTCTCCGACCTGCTCGTCGGTACGGGCAACCAGCTCAGCCTCGGCACGGAGAACTCCTTCGGCCGCACGCAGGAGCCGTACGCCCGCACGCGTCCGGTGAACCCGCGCAACGGCTCGAACTCGGTGGTCGAGGACGCGACCCCGCGCACGACCGCCGGCAGCGCCGCGGCCACCCCGGGTGGCGCGGGCTGGTACTACAACAGCGCGACGGGCGAGTTCGCCGCCGCCGGCTTCGACGAGTCCACGAACACGTGGGTCGCCGAGTCGACCGGTCCGTAAGGCTCTGCCTGAGCAAGCATGACTTCACACGGGCGGCCGGCGAGAGCCGATCGCCCGTTTTTCAAGGGCCCTTCAGGGGCGGTCCAACCGGTGGAGGCGCGGGGCTCTTGCGCCCCGCTCTGCGGAGCCAAACGGTATGAGGCGTCATTCGGCCTTCACGCTCGTCGAGATCCTCATCGTCGTCGTCATCCTCGGCATCCTGGCGGCCATCGTCATCCCCACCTTCACCCGCGCGACCTCCGATGCCCAGGCCAACGCCACGCTCACCGACCTGGTGAAGATGCGCCGGGCCATCGGCGTCTATCGCGCCCGCAACAACGGCCAGATGCCCCCCATCGTCGAGGCCGACGGCGACCCCGCCGTCCAGTGGGGCCCGCTCGTGGGTCAGTCCGGCGAGTACATGCAGGGCCCGCCCGTGAACGCCTGGGTCGGCGGCGATAACGCCCGGAAGGTCGCGGTCATCGAGAACTACGAACCCGCCGCCGATTTCCAGACCGACTACGGCTGGATCTTCGATCCGGTCACCGGCGAGCTCTACGCCGCGTCTTTCGACGCGACCGACAAGCCGCTCCCGCGGAACTAACCCCCGAACCGGCGACGCGAGCATTCTCGGGCCCGGCCCGCGCCTGTTGAGCCCGGGCCTGAACGAGCCGATGGAGGTTGTGACCGCGCGGCCGCGCCGCGCCTTCCGGAGACCGCCATGAGCGTCCGCGAATCCATGTCCCCCGCCGCCTGTCGCGCCGATGCCGCCCACGGGCGCGCTCGCTCCTTGCTCCCGCTCGCCGCCCTGGGCGCCGCCATCCTGGCGATCAGCCAGGCGAGCCTCGTGCCCGCGCCCTCGAGTGCGCTCGCGCAGTCGAACAACGACGAGCCGCTCACGACCACGCCCTTCAACGCCAGCGAGCAGCGCAAACAGATGATCGAGCAGCTCCGCGCCATGAACGAACGCCTGTCGCGTATCGAGACGAAGCTCGCCCAGCCGCTGGACGTGCGCGTCAAAGAAATGCCGCCGATCCAGATCCCGCCCGCCCCCGCGCCGGGCAGCGCGCCGCGCTGACGCAACGCCCGCCGCGTCCCGTCCCCGCGCCGTTCCCACGCCGACTCCTTGTGTTCCGGGAGCCCACGATGAAACGCCTTCCACCGTCCGCCCCGCACGGCCCGGCCGCCCCCCGGCTGGTCGCCCGCGCCGGACGACCGCGCCCCGCCTTCACCCTGCTGGAGATGCTCGCGACGGTCGTCGTGATGGGCATCGCCGCCGCCCTGCTCATCCCCGCGATGGGCGAGACCGGCATCCTTCGGGTGCAGGGCGCGCTCCGCATGGTCGTCTCCGACATGACCTTTGCCCAGAGCGACGCCGTGGCCTTCCAGGAACGACGCGCCCTGGTCTTCGACGTCGAGAACAACGCCTACGCGATCGTCGCCGTCCCCGGCAACTCGATCGACGTCGACAACAACGTCCTCTACGACCCCACCAAGACCGACGGGCGGTACCTCGTCACGCTCAACGACCCGCGTTTCGGCGGCGCGCGCATGACCAGCGCCAACTTCGATAACAACAACTTCATCATCTTCGACGCGCTCGGCGGCCCCGTCTCCGACCCCGGTTCGAACGAGCCCAGTTCCGGCGGGACCATCCGCCTCTCCGGCAACAACCAGTCCTTCCGCATCACCGTCGACGCTTTTACCGGTCGCATCCGCGTCGTCCGTGAGGCCGCCGGCTCCGGCGGCGGCGAGAGCGAAGGCGGCGCCGGCGGCGGCGGGGCCGTCGCGCTCACCCCGCCGTAATAACCCGCACTCATCCGCGCGGCGCGCGCGTTTTCGCCTTGCACGACACCGACCTGGGTTGCACACTTCGGGCGATGAGCCGCGACGAATCACCCCACGCCGTGCCGACCAGCGAGACTCTCGCCGCCGACGAGCACGCACCGCTTCCTTCACGCGTCCGCCGATTCCGCGGGCACGTGCGCATCACCGGCTTCGGGCTCTGCGTGCTCGCCCTGGGCCTGCTCATCTGGGCCCGGCTGATGCTCGTGACCAACCACCCGCGCATCGCCGTCGCAGAACCGGCGCACCCGCTGGTCGTCTCGCACGAGCGGCCCGCACGCTCGGCGCCGATGCTGCCCGACCAGGAGCCGCAGCCGCACCCCACGGCCATGGCCGATCAGAACTGATCGCCGCGGTCTCTCGACGCCAATCCGAAGCACCGTCACGAGCGCCCCGCCTTTGCGGGGCCTCTTTGTTTTTGCATCGGATAACGCCGCGTCCATGCTGGCCACGCCAGGCCGAGGTTTGCCCTCTCGGCACGCCCGACAGAGGGGGTAAGGCTGGACCAGATTCCGCGCGATCTTCCCCGCGCCGCAAGTTGCCCAAAGTCCCGACCCGTGATGGACGACGAACCGATGCCGCGGCATGGGTTTGCCCGCGGCGGAGGCAAACAAGGCCAAGAGGCGCAGGCCGAGCTCGAGGAGCTGTTCTGCCGCGCACTCGCTTTCGGAGAGTCCCATGTCGAGTTCTCGTCGGCCCGTTCGTATCGCACCCCGCGACCTGGTCAGCATCTGCGGCAAGGCGCCGGCGTGCCTGGCCGCCTCGCTGGTCGGACTGCTCACCCCCGCCGCCTTGTGGGCACAGCCCGCCATGGACGCGCCCCCGCCCGCGGCTCAGCCCGCGCCGGCTCGCGACCCCATGAAGCCGGGCAAGGACAGCGCCGACAAGCCCGTCGTCAAGGTCAGCGAGCACAACACCGTCGACCTCCACGTCAAGGACGAGGACCTGGCCAACGTCCTGCAGCTGCTCTCCATGCAGACGCAGAAGAACATCATCGCCAGCAAGAACGTCTCGGCGCGCGTCACCGCCACGCTCTACGGCGTGACCTTCTACGAGGCCCTCGACGCCATCCTCCACGTCAACGGCTTCGGCTACCTCGAGAAGGGCAACTTCATCTACGTCTACACCAACGAAGAGCTCAAGCAGATCGAGGCCGCGCTCAAGAAGCGCGTCGCCAAGGTCATCCGCCTCAACTACCTCAACGCCACCGACGCCAAGAACTTCGCCGAGCCCCTGCTCTCGAAGGACGGCGGCCAGATCCAGACCGCCGAGAAGACCGCCAACTTCGCCATCCCCGACAAGAGCCCCACCGGCAAGGACGACTTCGCCCACACCGCCACCATCGTCGTCATCGACTACGAGGAGAACATCGCCGCCATCGAGGAGATGATCCGCCAGATCGACACCCGCCCCTCGCAGGTGCTCATCGAGGCCACCATCCTCCAGACCTCCCTCACCGAAGAGAACGCCTTCGGCATCGACTTCTCCGTCATCGGCGACCTCAAGTTCACCGACTTCATCAACATCGGCGGGCCCCTGGGCGCCGCCAACGGCCTGATCAAGGGCGGCACCGGCAGCTCCACCGGCGGCCTCTCGCCCTCGGACAACCAGGGCACCGCCGTCGTTTCCTCCCCCGGCAACACCGCCGGCAAGGGCACCTTCAAGGCCGGCGTCGTTGCCGGCGACCTCTCGATCTTCCTCAAGACCCTCGACGAGGTCACCGACTCGATCATCCTGTCCAACCCCAAGATCCTCACCCTCAACCGCCAGCCCGCCCGCGTCCTGGTCGGTACCCGCGTCGGCTACCTCAGCACCACCAGCACCGACACCAGCACGACCCAGACCGTCGAGTTCCTCGACACCGGTACCCAGCTCTACTTCCGCCCCTTCGTCTCCTCCGACGGCGACATCCGCATGGAGCTCAAGCCGCAGGTCTCGTCTGCTGAGATCCGCACCGTCACCGACTCCAACGGCGCCGCCGTCACGATCCCCGACGAGATCACCCAGGAACTCGTCACGAACGTGAACGTCCGCGACGGCCAGACGATCGTCCTCGGCGGCCTGTTCACCGACAACCAGACGTTCACCCGCCGCCAGGTCCCCTTCCTCGGCGATATCCCCGTCATCGGCGCTGCGTTCCGCGGCAACGACGACAAGACCGACCGCTCCGAGATCATCTTCCTCGTCACCCCGACGATCGTGACCGACCAGGCCATCGCCTCTGCCGCCGAGAAGGCCCAGAGCGACATGGAGCGTCTGCGGGCCGGTTCGCGTCAGGGCCTGCTCCCCTGGAGCCGCGAGAAGATGACCGGCCAGCTCAACGTCGAGGCCGAGAAACTCGCCCGCGAGGGCCAGTACGACAAGGCGCTGTGGCTCGTGCAGCGCTCGCTCTCGCTCAACCCGCGCCAGCCCGAGGTCTACCGCCTCCGCGAGCGGATCACCGGCGAGCGCGAGATGTGGAACGACCCCAGCCGCATGGAGAACTACTTCCACGACGACGCGACCAAGCGTCTGGGCGGCGTGCAGACGCAGGACCCGGCGCCCAAGCACCGCACCCCGTGGGGCTCGGTCGACCAGCCGCGTGAACGCACCAAGAACCCCGGCAGCGTCTCGTTCAACTACTCCAACAACGACCCGGTGGCGCAGGCGATGCTCACCAGCAACGCCCGCGACCTGCAGAACAAGATGAACGTCTCGCCGAACCCGACGCCGACCCCGGCGACGGACTCGACGAACACCGCGCCGGCGAACCCGGCGCCGACCGCGGAGAACTCGACGAACTCGAGCGAGCAGGCCGCCGCGCCCGCTCAGCCGCAGACCGGCATCAAGGGCAAGCTCGTCGAGCGTCCGAACAATCAGCTCGCCAACAACAACAACAACAATGCGTCCGCGAGCAACGACTCCGCCGTGAGTGTCACGAGCCTCGACGCCAAGTACGACCCGCGCCCCGTGCAGAACACCCTCGCCGAAGTCCGCACCTACATCGGTGTCTGGATGTCGGAGAACGGCGCTACGGCGAGAACAGCGGCTGGGAGGCCCTCACCAGCACCGGTCTGATGCCGGAAGCCCCCCGCAACACCTACATCGACGGCCCGAACGCCGCCAAGGTCGTCGTCGGCTTCAAGCCCGACGAGAAGGTCCACAGCGACTACGGCTGGATCTTCAACCCCGAGACCGGCCAGATCTGGGCCTCGGGCTTCGACACGAGCGACAACCCGCTCCCCAAGGCCGCGCCCAGCGCGGTCCAGAACGCCTCGAACGGCAACAACCCCGCCGCGTCGCCCGCCGCTCCGGCGTCGACGACCCCGGCGAACAACCAGCCCGGCCAGTCCAGCGCCAACGCGGAACCGAGCCAGGGCGAGTAATCGGACCCTCCGATTGTGCCGATGTTCTCGGGCGGGTGCGCTAGCCGCGCATCCGCCCGCTTTCTTGGAGTACCGAATCATGAACCAGCGCTTCCCCGTCCGTTCCGTCCTCGCCGTCGCCCTCGTCGCCGCCGCCGGCTCGCTCGCCTCGTGCGGCGGGTCCCAGCGGCACGGCAACTACACCAAGGAGGGCGTGAGCAAGGCGCAGGAGCGTCTCGCCCAGCTCAAGAGCGGCACCGAGTGGCAGATGGCCCAGCAGCAGTACCTCGCCGGCGACGTCGACAAGGCGCTCAAGACCATCGACAAGTCGCTCACGCTCAACCCCAAGGTCCCCAAGTCCCACGTCCTGCGCGGGCGAATCCTCATCGAGAAGGGTGAGATCGAGCACGCCAAGGACGCCTTCGAGACCGCCCTCTCGCTCGAGCCCGACAACGTCGAGGCCCACTACTTCCTCGGCATCGTCCACGAACGCTTCAGCATGGACGACAAGGCCCTCGCCTACTACCAGCGCGCCTCCGAACTCGAGCCCAGCAACCCGCAGTACGTCCTCGCCTCCGCCGAGATGCTCGTGAACCTCGGCCGCATCGATGACGCCGAGCAACTCCTGCTCTCCCGCAAGGAGTCCTTCGGCTACAGCGCCGCCATCCGTCAGACCCTGGGCCACATCGCCGTCCTTCGCGGCCAGCACGTCAAGGCCGCCGAGTACTTCAACGACGCCCTCCTGCTCGCCTCCGACGACCCCGCGATCCTCGAGGACCTCGCCCGCTCGCAGATCGCCTGCGGCCGCTTCGGCGACGCCGAGTTCAACCTCCAGCGACTGCTCCGCATGGACGGCCAGCAGGACCGCCGCGACCTGCAGATGCTCCGCGCCAGGTGCCTCCTCGCCACCGACCGGCCCGTCGAGGCGCGCTCGCTCATGCAGACCGTCATCAACTCACCCGACGGCGGCGCCGACGCCCAGGCCTGGGTCGAGCTCGGCAATGCCGCGCTCGTCCTCAAGGACCGCGGCAACCTGCGCCTGGCCGGCGCGCGCGTCACGGCCCTCGCCCCCGAACGCTTCGAGGGGCACCTCTTCCGCGCCTCCTACCTGAACCTCGAGAGCCAGAAGAACGAGGCGCTCGTCGCCGCCGACAACGCCATCGCCCGGTGCGGCGGCAACACGGCCCCCTACCTCCTCCGCGCCTCCATCCTCAACGACATGGGCAAGCACGAGGAGGCCCGCCAGACCCTCGCCGCGGCCCTCGAGGTCGCCCCCAACGACCGCGCCGTCATCGCCTTCCAGAACTTCATCGACGCGAACCCGTCTACGACCGGCACGCCGGCCACGCCGGCTATCACGGGCGTCGAGACCGAATCGAACCCGTAATCGCACGTTCGAGACATCGACGGGCAAACCAATCCGTACGCCCCGCGCTCTCAGGCACGGACGTACGGATTGTTTTTTCGCTCGCGCCCGATTGTCGTGGGCGGACCGTGCCCCGGGTACACCTGGGTGTCCTCCGGCAGCGTGTACAACCGCTCGCGGATCGACCGTTCGAGCGTCGCGCCGTCGGAACTGGGGAAGTCGTACCGCCCGATCGAGCCCAGAAAGAGCGTGTCGCCGACGAGCGCCTGGCGCGACGGCTCGTGGTACAGCGTGATGCCGCCGGGCGAGTGACCCGGCGTGTGCAGCACCCGCCACGTGGTCGAGCCGAGCGTCAACTCATCGCCATCA
>CALMQD010000591.1 GCA_937871415.1 uncultured Phycisphaerales bacterium
CATGGCCACCTGGATTCCGGCGCCAAGCTCTGTGTTGGAGGCGATGGTACGCAGGCGCTCCAGAGCGGTCTCCGTGAGAGCGCGATCCGGATCGTAGAAGAAGTAGGAGTAGGCGCGAACGCGGCCGCGGCCCACACGCCCAGCCACGTCACCGGCCCGCGGTCGAGCGCCGGGACCCACGGCGCCCCCAGGGCGTTGCTCAAGTACACAAACCCGCTGATCCACACGGCCGAGCCGAACATCGACGTGCACGCCACCGCGCCCCACGCCGGCATCATGAGCCCCAGGATCACGCCCGCCGCGAGCCCGACAATGCCGCTGAAGAAGATCACGGACCGGTGCGCGGCGGGGAGTTCGTTCCACCGCTCGCCCGCTCGGGCCGCGACCTGGTCGGCAAAGCCGCGGATCCGCTGGACCGCCGGCAGTTCCGCCGCCCGCTCCGCGGCGTCACCGGCGCTCCGCTCGACCTGTTCACTCACCAGGCTCGCCAGAACGACGCGCGGCGAGGGCGCGGCGGCGCGCAGCCCAGCGCGGGTCGCGGTCGCGCCGCCATCAGCCCCTGCGAAGAAACCACAGAACTGGTCGGTCCAATCGACCCCGCCTGTCTCATCGCTGGTTGACCAGGTCGTTGTGACCTTCTCCCCCGCCCTCTCATCTTTCTCCGCGGCGGAGAACTCGTTGCTCTCGCCGTCGTCGTTCGACCAGCGCCAGGCTGAGTCGGTTGTGGACGGTGCGCCGGCGTCCTTGCTCAAGGGCCAGAAGTGGAGGATGGTCGCCGCGGCGAGCGGCACGAGCACGCCCATGACCACCCCGAGGGCGAGGGCCATGGCGCTGCGGAACATGAGCAGACCGGCGAGGGCCCCGATGAACAGGCCGATGAGCAGGCCCCGATAAACCAGCGCCGAGCCTTCGACGGCCTCGGTGCCGACCAGCGCGCTCCCTCCCAACTGGCCGAGCACCGGCGCGAGGAACGCGCCCAGCAATCCCCCCACCCCCGCGCCGACGATCAGCACGACCATCCGCACGTACCGCTCGCCCTTGAGCCAGAGAACCAGACCGGCGACCATCGCGGCCGCGACGAGCGCGTGCACCGCCCAGGGCAATGACCCGATTCCTTCGAGCACCTTGCTCATGGCGTCCATCATCGACTGAAGGGACATGAACACAGCCTCCAATTCCGCGCGGCTCCGGCAAGGGGATCGACGACCCGAACCCCGGTTCCGCGCCGATGCCAACACCCAGCCCCCGATTCATGGGTGACCTCGCGGCTCGCACCGGCTGGGCAAGGCGATCGCTCTCCAATCCACCGCGCCCAAGTCCGGATAACCGGCCTGCTCGATGGTCTTTGGGAATCTCCGCGTCGAGCGTTGCACGAAGGGCCCGCACGCGTCGATCAAGTCTCGGCGGAGCCGGTACTTGCGCGGCACGGCGCCAGGCGTGCGCTCCCGCCCTCCCGCCTCGCTTCCGCCCCGCGCTCGACCCGGCCCGCACGAACTCATGAAGAAGCGAAAGGCACAATCCCCCCGCAAGCCCAAGGCGCGCACCGCGCCCCGCTCCAAGGCCGCCGGCGGCGCGACCCCAACCGCCGAGCCCGCCGCGCTCGAAGCCCTGCGCAAGCGGATCGACGCGGTCGACAAACGCCTCGTCGGGCTCATGAACCAGCGCGCCCGGCTCGTGGTCGGCGTGGGCAAAGTCAAGCGCGCGCTCGGCTATCCGACCTACGCGCCGCACCGCGAGTCGCAGGTGCTCACCAAAGTGCTCGGGCTCAACACCGGCCCGCTGCACGCGCGGACGATCGAGGGCGTCTATCGCGAACTGATGTCGGGCTCGTTCCGCCTCGAGGTGCCCATCCGCATCGGGTACCTGGGGCCCGCCGGGTCCTACTCGCACGTCGCGGCGGTCAAGCACTTCGGCACGTCCGTCGACTTCGAGGACCTGCACACGATCGCCGGCGTCTTCACCGAGGTCGCTCGCGGGCACGTCGACTTCGGCCTCGTACCGATCGAGAACTCCATCGGCGGCGGCATCGTCGAGACGCTCCAGGCGTTCCAGGAGTTCCACAACGACGTCACGATCTCCACCGAGGTGCAGATCGAGGTGCACCACGCGCTCCTGTCGAACTGTGCCCCGAGCCAAGTGACGCACATCCACTCCAAGCCCGAGGTCTTCCAGCAGTGCCGCACGTGGCTGGCGACGCAGTACCCGCGGGCCCACCTGGTCGCCGAGGCGTCGAGCTCGCGGGCGGTGAAACTCGCCGCGAGCGCACCGGTCCCCGTCGCTTCGCGGAGCAAGCCCCGGGCCGGCGGCGAACACGCGCACGGCGTCGCTGCGATCGGCTCGACGCTCGCGGCGCAGATCTACGGCGTGCGCGTGCTCTTCGAGAACATCGAGGACAACCCGAACAACATCACCCGATTCTTCGTGGTCCAGCCGCGCAGCAAGCCCGCGCCCAAGAGCGCCGGACCCGGGAACGACAAGACATCGCTCATGTTCGCCACGATGAACGAACCCGGAGCGCTGGTGAACGTGCTGGCGGTCTTCCAACGCGCGGGGATCAACCTCACGCACATCGACAAGCGTCCTTCCGGGCGCGAGAACTGGCAGTACAGCTTCTTCGTCGACGCCGAGGGGCACATGGACGACCCCTGGTTCGCCAGCGCCGTCGCCCAGGCCAAGGGCCTGTGCCGCGAACTGCACGTGCTCGGCTCATACCCCCGCAGCAAGCGGATCCTGTGACGCCGCGCCGGGTTCCGCCTTCGCGGCCGCCGCGCCGCGCTGCGCGACCATGACCTCGCGGTACAAACCCTCGACCTCGGCGACGTGGCCCGGGTAACTCTGAAGCCCCGGCAGCGAGGCCGCGTGGACTTCCTGCGCCGACGGAATCACCACGTCGCCTCGCACGCAGCGCTCGACCAGCCCCGCCAGCGCCCCCTCATCTCCGCCCCGGAACAGCACCCCGTTGCCCAGGGGGTGCTCGGCGCTGCGCCCGGGCTCGACGACCCAGTCCACCGGCCCGCCCAGCCGCGAGCACAGCACGAAGCGCCCCGCGTGCAGGTTCTCCAGCAGCACCAGCGGCGAGTTCTCCAGCCAGATGTGCGGCAGGATCCCCACGTCGTACTCGCCCGTCGCCGCCTTCGAGATCAACTGGTACAGGTCGTAGGCGCCGAACACACTCACCTGCGGGTAAAGGCTCAGCCGCTTGCGGAAGGCCCAGTCCAGACCCGCGGCGTGGATCGAGATGTGGCACCGCTCGCGCACCTCGCGCGACAGCAGCGGGATCGCCCGCGCCAACACCTCCAGACCCTTGTTCGGGCGCGTCGTCCCCATGAAGCAGAACCGCAGCGGACGCCGGCTCGCCGGCGTCCACGGACGCTCGCCGTAGAACGGACTGCGCTTGGCGGCGCGATGGATCTGGTCGAAATGCGGCTGCCCCAGCCTCACCCACCGCGTCCGTTCCGCGGGGACGCCCATCGCCACGTGCACCCGCCGCAGATAGTCGCTCGGCGCCGTGACCAGGCTCGCGGCATTCAACGCCTCGACCCCCGCCCTCCGGCGCCGGCCGTAGTTGTTCAGCACCACGAGGTGACGCGAAGCGCCCCCGAGCATCCGCTGGTTGGCGTCCTCCGGCGCAAGCGCGTAGTCCTGCGGCTCCTCGGCCACCTCCAGTTTCAGGCCGTGGTCGATGAGCCCGGTCTTCGGATCGTCCGCGCGGTCCGTGCCGATATCGAACCCCCGCGAAAGCTCCGGGTCGGCGATGGCCTCGGGCGTGCCGTGACGCGGCCTGAACTTCGCGCTGATCCGGCCCTTGAGCAGGCTTTTGAGCGAGGGCTTGAGGCCGTAGACCGCTTTGCGGACCACGTCGGCGCGGTAGAAGCCCAGCGTGTACTCGAGCGTGTCACCGATCGCCCGCGCGCGGCGCAGCCTCGCCGCGTCCTGCCGGGGAAGACAATCCTCGCACCGCTTCCCGCCCTCGTAGTCCAGGCAGACCTCGCGTTCCTTGTACAGCAGGTCGACCTGCGGGCACACGAACCAGTAGTTGTGCAGCGTGACGACAACCGGGATCCCCGCGCCGCGAATCGCCGCGATGAGATCGAGCCCGTACCCCTCCTGCGAGTGGACGTGGACGACGTCGATCCGCTGCTCCCGGAGGAACCGCGCGACGAGCGCCGCGGAGCGCTCGTCGCGCACCTCGCGCTCCATGTTCGAGAAGTTCCAGAACGCGGGCGAAAGGTTCGGCGAGTTCACCAGATCGAAGCAGCGCACGCCGCCCCAATCCTCTCGGTGCCGGATCCTCGGCGCCCCGACGATGCCGGGCGTAAGGGCCGCGCCGAAAGTCATCCCCGACTGCAGGTACACCACCTCGTGCCCGCTGAGCGCCAGCCCGCGCGCCAGTTCCGAGCAGTTCAGGTTGTAGCCGCTCCCCTCGCGCCCTTGCAAAGCCAGCCACGCCCACCCGATGATCGCGACCCGCAGCGGGCGGTCGGACTTCCGCCACCCCGGAGCGCCCCCCGAACCGGCGCGGGCTTGCACCATCCCGTTGCCGAGCGCTTGCGCACGCTCCCCGCCGCCCCGCGACGGGCCCGTCCTTCCTTCGATCTCGGGGCGGTTGTTCGTCACAGGAGAACCTTACCCGTAACGCCCGGCGTTTTCATACGGCCGAACCCGCAGGCAGAAACCCAGGGCCTTCCAAGCCGTGGAGACCAGTCGAGCAGCCAACCGCACGCGCTGGAGCGTCGATTCAAGATCGACCTGCGCAACGCCCGGGCTCTTGGTGTCGATGTGCAGGTTCAGCCCCGTCGGCAGGACCGGCAGTTCCGAGGCCTGGTCGAACACGACCACCGCCCGCGGGCGCACCCGCACCAGCGCCGCCTGCTTGCGTGCCTTCGATCGCCAGCGCGGCCCGTAGACAATGACCTCCGCCGCGCCCGCCGCCGATGCGCGTGCGGCATCCGGCCCGTGTTCAAACCCCGGGACGCGATTGCTCACCAGCAGCACCCACCGCAGCCCGAGGTCGGCGTTCGCCGTGATCAGCGCCTCCGCGTGCGCCAGCAGGTCGGCCCGCGGCACTTCGACGGCGATGGTCGCTGCGCTCGCGCCCCCGCCTTTCCCCCCACCGCCCGCGAGCTCCGCAAGCACATCCCGAACCGGGCGCGGCGCGGGCCCCTCCGGGGCGGTCTTGCCGGGGCGCACGTCGATGATGTCGCGAACGGTCTGCAGAATAATCCGCGCGTGCATGAGCCGCCGGTGCCCCGCCGCGGTCCAGGCGTCTTTCAGCAGCGTCTTCATCCACCAGCGCGTCACGCGTCGCAACTGGACACCCGGCAGAACTTTCTGGATCATCCACACCGCGTTCCGCTGCGCGTAGTACAGGCGCTGCGGCGTGAGTTTCATGAGCCACGGAGTGTGGTACACCACCGCGTCGAGGTTGAGCACCACGCGCCAGCCGCGCTTGGCAAACCGCAGCGACCAGTCCGCATCGTCGCAGTAGATGAAGTAACGCCAGTCCCAGAAGCCCACGCCCGCTTGCTCGCGCGTGCCCATCACCGCCTCCCAGCGCGCCAGCAGCGAGCGGCGGATTGACGTAGCGGTGCGTGCGCCGGGCGA
>CALMQD010000592.1 GCA_937871415.1 uncultured Phycisphaerales bacterium
CGGATGCCGCCGCGCGTGATGCGGGAAAGCGCCGACCGGACCAGTCGGCGACCGGCGGCCTCCAGCGCGCGCGGGACCCGACGGGTGCGCGCGGCCCGCGCGCGAATGGAAGATCGGGGGACGGCCGATGCGTCGGCCGAGAGCATGGTCATGGGGAGTCTCCTGCCGGGGAGGTCGGTATCGCCGGGCGCGCCGGGCCGGGGTGCGGGTACACCCGGGCGCGCCGGAGCCAGAGCCTCAGGGCTTCAACGTGAATCCTGAGGATGACCCGCGCGGTCATGAACGGGTAGCGAGCGAGCATCAGACGCAGACGCGACGCCGTGATTTCCCGGCGCTCCAGGTTCAGGGTCGCGTCAAAGACCCGGGGCGACGACGGGCGGTGGTCCCGTACGTTCATGTGCACGAGCAGGGATTCGCCGGGTGTCGTGAAGGTCCAGTCGTACTCGAGGTCGAGCGGCAAGAACGGCGAGACGTGGAACTCTTTCCCGAACCGCCATCGCAGAGGGCGCGTGCCAGCGCCCGCGGCGAGGCGCTCCGAGTCCAGCACGTACGCGTGGCGCTCGCCCCAGGGCGTGTTGGTAATCTCGGCGACGATCGCGGCGATCCTGTCGGCTTCGTCGAAACAGTAGTAGAACGTCACCGGGTTGAAGACGTAGCCAAAGTACCGAAGGTGCGTCAGCACGCGGACCGGGCCCGTCGGGCGCCGACCGATCGCGCTCTCGACTCGCCGGCGCACGGCCTCGTCGAGGGGCAGGTCGGGCGGGCCCAGATAGTCTTCCCGCACGAAGCGGGCCGGGCAGAGCCGCGCGCGACCCCAGAGCCGGCTTGTCGACAGCACGCGGTCCAACTCCGCCAGATCGAGATAGACCATGAACAGCGGGAACCTGAACGCCCGCGCGGGCGCCCGGCGCCGATGCCTGACGCTCCCGACGTAGATCGCGCTGTGCATGTTCACAGGCCCACCCCCAGCCGTTCGCAGACGCGCAGCGCGCTGTTCACACCGTCCTCGTGGAACCCGTTGCCCCAGTACGCGCCGCAGAAGTGCGTGCGATCGACCCCGCTGATCTGGGCCCAGCGGGAGCGCGCCCTCTCCCCCTCCAGCGTGTACAACGGATGAGCGTAGGAGAACCTCCGGATGATCCTGGAGGGAGCGATCCGCTCCGTCGCGTTCAGCGTGACGCACAGCGGTTCCCGCGTGTCGAGCCCCTGGAGGATCGTCATGTTGTACGTCACCACGGGCGGGCGCCCCGGGTCACCCGTCGACAGGACATTCCACGCCGCCCAGCAGCGCCGGCGGCGCGGCAGCAGCCGCGCATCGGTGTGCAGCACCACGTCGTTCATCTGGTACGGCATGGTGGAGAGCACCTCCCGCTCCGCGGGCGTCGCGTCCGCCAGCGTCGCCAGGGCCTGATCCGAGTGCGTCGCGATTACGACCTCGTCGAATCGCTCCTCGGCCGTGGGCGTCCTCACCAGCACGCCGTCGGGTCGCCGGAGGACCGCCTCGACCGGGCAGCCCGTCCGGACGCAGCGGCCGATCACGCCGAGCATCGCCTCGATGTACCGGCGCGAGCCGCCCTCGACCGTCCGCCAACGGGGCCGCTCGCGCAGGTTGAGCATCCCGTGATTGTCGAAGAAACGCAGCAGGAACCGGGCCGGAAACCGCTCCAGTTCGCTCCGCGGCGCCGACCAGATCGCGGCGCCCATCGGGACGAGGTAGCCGTCCAGAAACTCTCGGGAGAATCGGCCCGACGAGCACAGGTCGGCGATCGTGGCATCCTCGGGCAGTTCCCGCAACGCCGCGCGACCCGTCTCGCCCAGGCGCGCCACGCCGCGTACCACACTCCACCAGCGGCGCCGCAGCAGATTGGCCGCCGGACCCACCACGCCGGCGATCGAGTTGCCGCCGTACTCGAAGCCGTCCGCGTCGTCGCGGACACTGAAGGACATGGTCGTGGGACGCGACCCCACGCCGAGCCGGTCGAGGAGCCTGCAGAAGTTGGGGTAGTTCCTTTCGTTGAACACGATGAAGCCCGTGTCGACCGACAGTGACCGCCCTTCGTGCGCTACCGACACCGTGTGCGTGTGCCCGCCGAGCCGCTCGTCCTTCTCGAAGAGCGTGACCTCGTGACCTGGAGCGAGCAGGTACGCGCAAGTCAGTCCGCTGATCCCCGATCCCACGACGGCGATCTTCACGGGACGCCCCGCGCTCGATCGCGTCGATGCTCTTCCGCTCGCTCGTACACCCACGCCGGGACCGGGCGAAGATCCCACACCAGGCCCGCCCACGACATGACCCGCAGCGCCCAATACGCCGGGTCGTACTCCCACCAATAGAAGCCCTGCCGCACCGTGCCCGGGTGGAAGTGGTGGTTGTTGTGCCACCCTTCGCCGAGCGTGAGCAACGCGAGAAACCAGTTGTTGCGGCTGTCGTCTCCCGTTTGAAATCGCCTGGAGCCGACGGTGTGGGCGAGCGAGTTGATGGTGAACGTGGCGTGGTAGAGGGCCGTGGTCGAGACCCCGAATCCCCACACCACGAGCTGCGCAGGGCCCGTGCCCAGCCCGGGAGCAAAGACGGCGAGCGTCCACCCCACCGCCGCCAGCGCCGCGACAAGCACGACCGGGCCGAGGATGTGGTTGCGCTCGACCCACAGCAGTTCACGCGAACGCGACCAGTCCGGGATCGCCTTCCAGTTGGTCGCCCGACCCCGCTGAGTCAGGAACCAGCCCGTGTGGCTCCACAGCACGCCCTTCCACCAGGGCGAGTGCAGGTCCGGCTCTTCATCCGAATGCCGATGATGCTCGCGGTGGTGCGCCGCCCACCAGAGCGGACCGCGCTGCGCCGCACTCACGCCGATGCACGCGGCGAGCAGCCGCACCCACCGGTGAGTCTGGAATGTCCGGTGCGAGAAGTACCGGTGGTAGAACGCCGTGATCACGAACATCCGGACGAGGTACAGCACAACCGCCGCGCCCACCGCCGTCCAACTCCAGCCCGTCCAGATCACGCCCAGGCACAGCGCGTGGATCGTCAGGATAGGCAGGGCGTCGATCCACCGGATCCGTCGCTCATCGAGCGAGTTCCACTCGTGCGCCAAAGTTCGCGCGGTCGGCCGCGTGTTGTTCTCGATCGCGCTCACGACCCGCGTTCCTTTCTCGGTTTGGCCTGGCCGTCCGTCTCGAGCCACCCTTGAACAAACGCCGCGAGTTCGGTCATGGAGTCACCGATCCGGAAGACCGCGGGCGGCTGGATGGGCAGTTGCCGACTGCCGCGCCCTCCCAGAATGATGGCTCCGGCGCGGTCCGCAACGGCGCGTTCGAGCGCGTGCCACCGGGCGCGCGTGCGTGTCGCAGGCGGGGAAGTGAGGCGGATGA
>CALMQD010000593.1 GCA_937871415.1 uncultured Phycisphaerales bacterium
CGGCCGCCGCCCGGGCCGCCGCGACCGCCGCGACCACCGCGGCGTTCGTTGCCCAGCGTGTTGACGGGGCCCTTGGCCTTCTCGCCGCTGGTCTTGGAGGGCATGAACGCCTTGCCGCGTTCGATCTTGTCCTCGATGAGCGTGCGCTCCAGCGAGAGTCCGCGGAGCGAGGCGATCGTCTCGGCCTGGCGGATCTGCTCGAGCGCCTCGAAGGCCGCCTTGATCGTGTTGCGCGCGTTCGTCGAGCCGTAGCACTTGGTCAGGCAGTCCTTGATGCCCGCCATGTCGAGCACGGCGCGGACGACGGTGCCGGCGACGACGCCGGTGCCGGGCGCGGCGGGGATCAACTTCACCTGGGCCGAGCTGAAGCGCCCGAGCACCTCGTGGTTGATCGTCGTGCCGATGCGGTTGATCCGCATCATGCTCCGCTTGGCGTACTTCTGCGCCTTATCGATGGCGTTGGGCACTTCGTTGCTCTTGGCATAGCCATAGCCCACCTGACCGTTCCGGTCGCCGACGACCACGAGCGCGCCGAAGCTGAAGCGCCGGCCGCCCTTCACGGTCGCCGCCGTCCGGTACACACCGATCGTTGTGGACTCGATACTCGAAGATTCGTCGATCATCTCTGCCATGGTCGTTCTTCTTTCCCTGCCTTGGTGCCTCGATGCCTGCTGCCCGGTGCCCGTGCGTTAGAACTTCAGCCCCGCCTCGCGTGCGGCGTCGGCCAGGGCCTTGACGCGCCCGTGGTACTTGAACCCGCCGCGGTCGAAGCACACCGCGGTGACGCCGGCCTTGGCCGCACGCTCCGCGATCGCCTTGCCGATAGCCGCGGCGCTCTTGGCGTTGCCGGTCTTGTCGCTCTTGAGACCCTTCTCGGTGCTCGACGCCGACGCGAGCGTCTTGCCCGCCATGTCGTCGATCACCTGCACGCTGATGTGCTTGAGCGACTTGTACACCGCCATGCGAGGCCGACCCGGCGTCCCGACCAACGAGCCGCGGATCGACTTGTGCCGACGGATACGCCGCGTGACTTTGTGCTTGTTCTTGTCCATGTGACTCGACTGCTTTCTGCCTGCGTGCCTTGGCGCGACCGACCGTTCTGTGTTGCTCTTCCCGGATCCCGAAGGGTTGTCCCGTCAGGATCAACCGCCGAACTGCTTGCCCTGCTTGCGCTTGAGCACTTCTTCCTTGTACTTGACGCCCTTGCCGTTGTACGGCTCGGGCTTACGGCGGGCCCGCATCTGGGCGGCGAACTCGCCGACCATCCGCTTGTCCGCGCCCTTGATCGTGACGAACTGCTTGTCGACGGTCACGTCGAGCCCCTGGGGGATCGGCATGATGATCGGGTTCGCGAAGCCGAGGGTCATCTTCAGGTTCTTGCCCTGGACCGCCGCGGTCCAGCCGACGCCGACGACCTCCATCGAACGCTCGTAACCCTTCGTGACGCCCTCGATCATGTTGTTGATCAGAGCGCGGGTGGTGCCCCAGTCCGCGCGGGCCTGGCGGTTCTCTTCGGTCACGCCGTCGAGCGAAACTTCGATCAGCTTGTCGGCTTCCTTGACCGAGACCTTGATGTTCTCGGGGAGCGGCATCGAGAGGCTCGTCTTGGCCCCCTGGATCGTCATCTTCCTCCCCCCGCCCCACGCCTTGACGCCGGCGGGGATCGTGATGGGTTTGCGTCCGATTCGCGACATGACTTCCGCTCCTTCGTCTCTTGCTCACGCCGGGCTTTTCGATCTCCCGGCGGCTTCAACGTTCGTTCCGATCCTTCAACACCGACCGGCCGTTCACAGCCGATCGTTCTACCGGCCCTCAGCCCTACTCACGACACCGTGCACAGCAGTTCGCCGCCGACGCGCTCGACGCGCGCCTTGCGGTCGCTCATCACCCCCCGCGAGGTCGAGATCACGCAGATGCCCAGGCCCTGCAGCGGACGCGGCAGGCCTTCGACACCGCGGTACACGCGCCGGCCGGGCTTGCTCTCGCGCTCCAGCGCGTGCAGGATCTGCTCGCCGCGCGGGCCGTACTTGAGCTGCACCTTGATCTGCCCGCTCCGCCCGTCTTCGACGACGTCGAAGCCGTTGATGTAGCCCTCGTCCTTGAGCACCTGGGCGATGCCGCGGCACACCTTCGTGTTCAGGCACGACACGGTCTTGGACCGGTTGCGCGAGGCGTTCCGGATGCGGGTCAGCATGTCGGCGATCGGATCGTTGACTGCCATCGACAATTCTCGTTTCTTGGCCTGCGTTTCGTTCGACTCGAACACTCTTCCAACTTCGGCCGCCGGATTGCCCGGCGACCCGCCCCATCCCCCTGCTTCTGCACCCCGCGGCGATCGACCGCCGCGAGAGACTTACCAGCTGCTCTTGCGCATCCCGGGGATTTTGCCCTCGAGCGCGAGCTTCCGGAGCATGATGCGGCTGATGCGGAACTTGCGGTACACGCCGCGCGCCCGACCTGTCAGCTCACACCGACGAACCGTCCGCGTCGAGAACTTCGGCTTGCGATTCGCCCGCGCGACCTGTGCCTTCGTTGCCATACGTCCACTTCTCCGCTGTTCGTGTCCCCTGTCCTCTCCGCTCTGGAGAGCCGCCGGGCTTCGCCCGACGCAGAGGTCTGCCTGCCGTCCGCTTTCGTTCCCGGGATCCCTCGATCCCGCGCTTGCTCCCTCGACGCCTGATTACGCCGCCTTCTCCGCCTTCTTCTCGTCCTTCTGGAAGGGCATGCCCAGTTCCGCGAGGAAGAAGCGGCTCAACTCGGGGTTCGAGCGATCGAAGACGAGGTTGATGTTCATGCCGTGGGTGAAGGTCACCTCGGCCATGTTGATCTCCGGGAACACGCCCTGCTCCGTGAGCCCCATCGAGTAGTTGCCCTGCTTGTCGAACGCCTTGGCGCTGAGGCCTCGGAAGTCCTTGATACGCGGCGTCGCCAGGTTGATCAGGCGGTCCAGGAAGTGCCACATGTGCTCGCGCCGGAGCGTGACCATCGCGGCCACCTCGAACCCCGCGCGGAGTTTGAAGTTCGACACGCTCTTCTTGGCCTTGATGACCACCGGCTTCTGGCCCGTGATCTTCGTGATCGTGTCGATCGCCGTCTGGCGCACGTTCGGCGGGAGCTTGGTCCCTTCCAGGTGACGCCCGAGGTTCACGTTGATCACGATCGACCGAAGGCGCGGACGCTCCATCGGGTTCTTCAGCCCGAACTTCTCGGCGATCGCCTTCGACACTTCCGTGTCGGCCTTCACCTTCAGGCGCGGCGGCGTCCGGGGGCCGGAGTCCTGCTCCGGCGCCGCCTCCGCCTTCCCACCCTTCTTCGGCTTGCTCGTCGTGTCCTTGGCCATGATCCTTGAACCTCTTAGCCGCCGCTGTCGGCGTGAATCGAACCGTCCGTCCCGCTCCGCCCGCCCCTCGGATACACCGCTCCGACCGACCCGCAGGGCCGGCCTTACTTCCTGGCCCCCGCCTTCTTCGCGCCGCCCTTGCCGCCGGCGGACTTCTTCGCGTCGGCCCCGCGGACGACGCCCAGCTCCTGGCCGTTGCTCGCGGCGACGCGCACCTTGGTCCCGTCGGACTTGGTGACGAACCGCACGCGGGTGGCCTTGCCGTCGACGACCGGCGAGACGTTGGAGATGTGGATGCCCGCCTCCTTGGTCACGATCCCGCCCTGGGGGTTGACCCGCGTGGGCTTGATGTGCTTGGTACGGAGGTTGAGCCCCTTGATGAACACCCGGTCGTTCTTGGTGTCCACGCGCATGATCGTGCCGGTCTTCCCGCGGTGCGAGCCGCTGGTCACGATCACCACATCACCTGTTCGCACGTGCCTTGCCATCTGCCGTCGTCCTTCCATCGCCGCGGGCGAAACTCCCGGGGCCGCTTGTTCACTTCTTCCTGTCCGCGCCAACGGTCGTCCCGCCGGCGCCGTCCCGATCCAGCCGACCGTCGCTCACACCACTTCCGGCGCCAGCGAAACGATCTTCATGTAGTTCTTGTCGCGCAGTTCGCGGGCGACGGGCCCGAAGATGCGCGTGCCCTTGGGGTTCCCGTCGTCCTGGATCAGCACCACCGCGTTGGCGTCGAACTTCACGTACGAGCCGTCGGCGCGGCGCTGGGACTTGGTCGTGCGGACCACGACCGCCTTGCTCTTGTCGCCGGCCTTCACGTCCGAGCCGGGCAGCGCTTTCTTGATCGACACCAGCACGCGGTCGCCCACGCCCGCCATGCGGCGCGTGAACTTCCCGCTCGCGGTCGAGCCGCCGTACACGCGGATGACGTACGCGATCTTCGCGCCTGAGTTGTCCGCCACTTCACACCGGGTTTCTTGCTGCAGCATGGCTCGACTCGACTCTGCCCGCGACCGGGCGATTGCGATTACCTGGACTCATCCCCCCACCACCGACCGCCCCTCCCCGGAGCGTGCCGCTCAGGCCTCGGTCCGGATCAACTCCACGCGGTTGCCCCGCTCAACGACCCGCACCAGACGCCAGCGCTTGGTCCTGGACATCGGGCGGCACTGCGCGATCTCGACGGTGTCGCCGAGCTTCGAGTCGTTCGCCTCGTCGTGCACGTGCAGGATCGTGCGGCGGGAGACGTACTTGCCGTACTTGGGGTGCATCGCCTTGAACGACACGACCACCTTCCGGGTCTTGTTCCGCTTGTCGGACTCGACCACGCCCACCTTGGTCGCCTTCGCCTTCTCGGGCGTCCGGGGGGCCTGGGGCTTCTTGCTCGGGCTATTGCTGGTGCTCTTGGCCATGTTCGTTTCTGCGTTCGTGTGCTTGCGATCCGACCTTCGGTTCAACGTTCCCCCGCCGATCCATCCCGCTCACAGCGGTTCACTTCTTCCCGGCGGTCCGGGCGCCGCGCTTGGCGCCGGCCTTCTTGGCCACCGGCTTGACGCTCTTGGGCTTGCGGGCCTCGGGCGCCGGTCGGGCGGGCTTGGGGTTCTTGGCGTGCCGACGCGCGTTGGTCTCGGTGAGGATCCGCGCGATCGAGCGGCGCGTGCCCCGGAAACCGGAGGTGTTCTCGACCTTCGAGGTCACCAGCTGAGTGCGCAGCGTGTGCAGTTCGTTGCGCAGACGCTTGAGCTCGAGCCCGAGCTCCTCGTCCGTCATCTTCCGCACATCCTCGCCTGTCGACGCCTTCTTGCTCATGTTCGCCTTCCCGCTGACTCAAACCCCGGTGGGTTTCATTGACGATTCGGTTTCCGATGGATCAG
>CALMQD010000594.1 GCA_937871415.1 uncultured Phycisphaerales bacterium
CCTGCTGAACTTCTTCCTGCGCGAGCACGACCCCGCCGCGCCCTTCAACCCCCCGCGCCTCCTCTGGGAAGTGCAACGCGACAGCCGCACAAACTAACCGCGAAGTCTCACAGCGCAGTCTCAACGCGCAGCCTTGCGACAATCGTTCGCTCGTTTTTCCCGAATGCCGATTGCCGATTGCCGATTGCCGATTCCCCTCAATCCTTCCCCGACGCCAGCCAGTCCAGGTTCGAAAAGTCCAGCGGGAACCCCGCGCTCGCGACGTTGAAGATCGCCAGCGTGATCCCCTGCGCCTGCGCCTCGCGCATCACCTTGATCCCCTCCGGGATGCCCACGCGGATCAGGTCCACCTTCCCGTCCGGCTTCGCCACTTTCGTCGCGATCCCCGCCCGCGCCGCCTGCATCTCGCTCGTAAAGAGCATGAGCGCCACGCGGTTCTCCTGAACCTTCGCCGTCAGCGGCGAGTTGGGGTTCTGCGGGTTGTCCAGCATGTACCAGTACGGCAGCCGCCACGCATGACGCAGCAGTTTCTTCAGGCTCTCCGGGTTGCGCGACGCCATCGCGTGAACCGCCATCACCTCGAACTCGTCGGCCCCGAACTGGCGCGCCGCCGCCTGGATGTCGATCCCCTTGATATCCGCCCACACCGGGATCGCGAACCCCAGCGGCACCGCGAACCCCTTCGGCCCGGGGTTGAAGTTCAGACCCGTCAGCCCCTGCGACGTCAGCGCGTACGCCATCCGGATCGTGTTCTCCGGCGTGATCGCCCGCACCACCGGCTTCCCGCCCGGCGTCTCGGCAACCTTGTGCTCCACGATGTGCGACTGCGCCCGCGCCTCGTCCGTGAAGATCGCCAGCATCCGCTGGTTCCCGTTCACCGTGCCGTGCGGCTGGGGCTCCTCGTTCTCGTTCGCCCGGTCCACGATGTACCACTGCGCCAGGCCCAGCAGCCCGCGCCAGAGTTTCTGGCCGCCGTCCTGCCCCCCCGCCGCCGCCGCGTCGCGCAGCGCATCGATCTCCCCCGGGTTGCTCGGAACTGGTGCGGATGCGCCCTGGTCGCTCGACATGGTGATTCCTCCGACCCGGACAATACGACCCCCCGCGCGCCCGTGACGCCGCGCCGCGCCAATTTCCTCCCCTCATGGGCCCCCACCCCTGCTACGGCGCACCCTCGACCCGCACCCAGATTCCCTCCGACGCCCCGCCAGCATCGGCGCTCGCCGACGGGCCCTCGAGTCTCCGCCAGTCCCAGACCTGCGACTCTCCCGGCTCGCCCAGGAACAGCACGCCCGGCCCGCGCCCCGGCGCCACGACCGTCAGCCGCACCGACCGCTCGCGCACGAACTCCAGCCGCGCCGTGCCGTCAACGCCCGTCCGCGCCGTGCGCGTCTGCGCGCCCGTCGAGCCCAGGATCGTCGCGATCGAGAACGGGTGATCGCGCGCGAGCGAGTCGCACACCACCAGCGCATCCGCGACCGGTCGCTCCGACCCCTCCCGCACCGACACCACCAGGCGCCCCGTCCCCGGCCCGCTCGAACACGCCCCCAAAACCAGCGTGAGCAGCCCCCAAACCGCGGCGCGCGCTCCCGCACGGCCTCGATGGCGAGCTCGATGCCCTTCTCCGGCACCAGGCGCGACACGCACAGGAGCCGCGCTGGCCCGATGTGGTCGAGGGACGCAGGCCCGGGCGTGAACCGCGACGTGTCGACGCCGGCCCGGATGACCGCGACGCGGTCGTGGCCTTCCGCACCGGGGACGCAAGCGTCCGGGCGCGCCACGAAGCGGCCGCGCGCGCGTGGATCCTCGACGCGAGCGCGTCCGGCCTCGACCTGCTCACCGCGGATCGACGGGCGCGCCTGGAGGCCGTCGACTTGTCGCGGCAGGCCTTCCCCGGCAGCGAGGCCGAGGAGTCCGCGCGCACAGGAACGACGATGACCTCGGAGGGATCCCGCGAGCTGTTCGACGCCTTCGTCGCCTACATCCCTGAGCGCCGCGTGCCCCGCACGGTCACCTGGCACGACGTTGACGCCGAGGTCGTCGCGGTGCCCGACGCCGGACGCCACCGCCTCTGGCCGGAGGCCCGGGACGCGTTCGTTCGAATGCGGGACGCGGCCCGCGCCGACGGGGTGAGCCTCACCATCACCAGCTCCTACCGCTCGGTGGCCCAA
>CALMQD010000595.1 GCA_937871415.1 uncultured Phycisphaerales bacterium
GCCGTGCAAGTTCGGTCAGAGGCTGCGAGGCCGTCGGGTCTTGACGCGACGCGTTGGTCCACAGCGCTTCTTCGCTGAGCCACGCGCTGCTGTACGCCCACGTCTTGATGGCCAGGAACGGGCTGGCAATCAGCAGGGACATCGCCAGTCCGGCCGCGATGTACGTCCGCTGCGGCCAACGTGAATCGCGAGCGCGGACGAGGCCCGCCGCCGCCCCGCACAGGAACATGAGCACGCCCAGCAGCGGGAGGTAGAGGTAGCGGTCCCGCACCATGTGTTCGGGCGGGAAAGCACGCGTGTACAGCGCCGGGGCGAGCGTCAGGACGAAAATCGCGATCCCCAATCGAGCCGACGCGCTGCGAACCGCGCCGGCGAGCGCGATCACCCCGGCAACGATGGACAGTGCCAGCGGAACCCAGAATGACCACACCGCGACACCGGTCCAGAACTCAGGCCTTACGGGACGCAGGGAGTGCCCGGCGCCGACTCCGCCCGGCCCTTGGCCGGGCGCAACGAACAGACTCTCAAAGGGCCAGAAGCACTGCCGCAGGTAGAACAGTCCGACGCGCGGAATGCTCGCGAGCATCTGAGGCGTGTCGGTGCCGGTCGAGATCGTGCGCGGCTGGTCGATGACCTGTGATCGCGCCAGGAGGAACGCACCGACAACCAGCCACGCGGGGAGCGAGACCAGGAGCGAACGCCGTACGGAACGCAGGAACGTGGCGCCGTCAACCCGCCGGGCGGACTCGAACGCCGCCAGCATCGCCAGGGGTGCGACCATGACGCCGACTTCTTTACTCCCGACGCACACGACCGCCAGGGTCGCGAGCGCCGCGATGAGCACCAGCCGCACCCAGCGCGGGTTGGGCCCGAGGCTCCCCGGGCCGCCCTGCCCCAGCCGGTGGCCGATCAGCAGGGACGGAATCAGCGCCGCGCCCAGCAACAGGTCCGGTGACCCGGCGATCCATGTCACGCTCTCGACGTGAACCGGATGGACCGCGAACACGAGCGCGGCCGGCACCGCGAGCACCAACGGGAGTCCCTCGCCCAGGCGTCGGAGCGCGACGTACGCGAGAACGCTCACCAGCGCGTGCGCGAGCATGTTCGACACGTGCCAGGGCCTGGGGTCGTCGATGCCGAAGAGACGGTGCTGGAGGATCAGTTGCGCGACGAAGACGGGGCGAAAGTAGTTGCTCTGGGATGGCGGACGCGGCGCGTCCTTCGCCGTGCTCGCCGCCTTGTACGCCCAGACGTCCGATGAGAGTGCACGCCACTCGAGCCCCGGCGTCTGGATCAGCCCGTTCTTGAGGATCTGGTTCTGGTCGTCGTAGACAAAGCCCCCCTTCACGGACTTGGCGAAGACGCCGACAGCGGCCGCGGCCAGCACCAGGCACACGAGCCAGTCCGCGATCGACCAGCGGTGCGGACTTCGCGTCGGCGCATCAGCGCCGGGGTCGCGGGAGTGGGGCGGGCGGACGCTCTTGATCGTGGTCACGGTTCTCTGCTCCCAACACGTGCCTTGTTCGTCCTAGCGCCATGACCGCGGTCCGCGGAAAGGACTGTTACGGAGAGCCGGGCGCCGGCGTCAACGCCGCCCCACCTTTGGCCGCGGCGTCGCGCTCCGCCAGCCACTTGACGACCCGGTCGCGCAACTCCTTGATGCTCGGTCGATCGACGAACGGAGCCGATTCTTCGACGAACCGGCGCAGCATCGTCGTCGCCAGTTCGAGGTTCGGCGGTTTCTGCTCCGTGAGCACGCGGCTGAGGCGGTAGAACATGATCGCCCGCTCGGCGCTGGGGCGCCCTTCCGACCGGCGCAGGGCGGCCTCGAGCTCCTGCCGGGCTTCGTCGAGCCGCCCGACCTTCATCATCGCCTGGGCGATGCGGTCGGAGAGCATCATCGACCGTTCCGGGAATCGCTTGCGTGCATCCTGGGCGACCGCGATGACGCCGTTGGGCCCTTCGAACTTGCCCTGCTGGTCTTGGATCCCCAGCAGCAGCATGTAGTTCTGAAGCACGCTCAGGTCTTCGGGCTTGCCGATTGTCGCCGCGACGGCCTTGAGCGCGTCGTCCTCCGCTTCGCGCAGCCGTCCGAGTTTCCAGTACAGGTTGGCCCGGGCGTTGAGCGCCATGACCATCGGATTGACCTCGATCGCGCGGGTGTAAAGCGCCAGCGCCTCGTCGGTCTTCCCTGCTTCCACACGGCGTTTGGCGACCTCGACCATCGCGTGCGGCGAGGTGGGGTCCGAAACAAGCGCCGCGTCCCACAGGCGCTCCTCGCTCGTCCACACGAAGTTGTATTTCCAGGTCTTGACCGCCAGCGGGACGCACACGAGCGCCAGCACGCAGGCCAGGATCGTCTCGGATCGATTCGCCGCGGGCCGCGGATAGGCGTCACGGGACGCCCGGATCGATCGGATGATTCCCGGGAGGGCCAGCACCATCGCGATCAGCCCGAGCAGCGGCAGGTACAGGTAACGGTCGCGGACGGTGTGGTCGGGCGGCAGAACCCGAACCCACATCGCCGGCCCGAGGCTCAGCACGAAGAAGCCCAGCGCGAAAAGGAAGCGACGATCGATCCGCGCCAGCGCGAGCCACAGCAGGCCCACGACGGTGCAGACTGCCAACGGCAGATAGAAGTTGGCGGCGTCGAGGTGGGCCACGTTCACGGGACGCAGCGGGTGGCCCGGGCCGACGCCGCCGGAGCCGGAAAAGCCCGCGAACGGCCAGAACGCCTGACGCAGGTAGAACACCGCGAGCTCCGGGACGCTCAGCAACGTGCTCGCGACACTCGGCAGGTGTTCGCCGAGCGTGATATCGAGCACGATGCCGGACCGGATGAACACGTACAGGATCGAGAGCAGCGCGGGCGCGATGGCCGCGTCGAGGGCGCGGCGGAGGCTCCGCTTCGGGGATTCGGGAGGATCGACACCCCGGCGAACGGTCCAAACCGTGAGCGCGACAAAGAGCGGCGTGAACATGCCGATCTCTTTGGATCCGAGCGCGAGGATGCTGCAAATCACGAGCCCGGCGAGCGGGAGCGGCCGGAACCGTTCCGCGAGCGCCGCGCCGAAGAGCATCGCGCCGAGCAGGCTCACGCCCAGGAGCAGATCGGGCGAGCCCGAGATCCACGACACCGACTCGACGTGCGCCGGGTGAACCGCGAACACCAGCACGCCCGCGAACGAGAGCGAGCGCGCAAACCGCAGGCGGCGGAGGAGCGCGAACGCCAGGACGCACACGCCCGCGTGGAGCAGGTTGTTGGTCAGGTGCCAGGGCAGCGTGCTCTGAAACCCGAAGAGCCGGTGCAGGAGGAGGAGTTTGGCGCTAAACAGCGGGCGCCAATAGATGCCGCCCGGCTGGCCCGGCACAGGTGCGCTGAACGACCAGACGTCCGATCCCAGCAGGTCGCCGGCGCGCCCGGGCGTGGTGAGGAGCGTGTTGCCGAGGATCTGCAACCGGTCGTCGTAGACCCAGTCGCCGCGCAGGTTGTTGAAGTAAACGCCCAGGGCGACCACGGCCAGCACGAGGCTCAGCAGCCAATCGGTCCGCCCCCAGGGATGACGGACATCCGCGGCGCGGGCGTTCCCGGACGCGCCCGCCGGCGGTGGGGATGAGGAACGCTCCTTCGGCGACGTCCGAGTCTTGGCGGATGAGCGAGACAGAGCAACCTCCTGCATCGGGCCGGCACAGAGTACCATGTTCGCTCGTACGAGCGTGCATGCAGGCGACCGCGACCATCTTCTCCCCCCTGGCCGTCGTGATCCCCGCATACAACGCGGAGCGCGTGGTCGCGCAGACGCTCAACGACGTGTTTTCCTGGCTCGATGCGGCCGGATACTCCGTTCGGCACAGCGGCGAGGGTGACCAGTTGCCCCGCGCCCGGGTGCTCGTGGTCGACGACGGCTCCACCGACCGTACCGGCGAGATCGTGCGAAGCGCCGGACACCCGGTGAGGCTCCTGCGCAACGAACCGAACCGCGGCAAGGGCTTCAGCGTCCGGCGCGGGGTGCTCGCCGCGCTCGGGCTCGCCGAACCCGATCCTGACCCGCCGATGCCGGCGGCCGAAGGCTGGGTGCTCTTCATGGACGTCGACAACTCGACGCCGATCCGGCACCTCGACCGGTTCGCCGCCTTCGCCGCCGAGTCCTCCGGCCCGGGCGCTCGGCATCAGCGCCCGGTGCTGATCGCCTCGCGCCGGACCGACGGCGCGCGGATCGTGAAGCGCCAGTACCGGCTCCGCCAGATCCTCGGCAAGACGTTCCCGTACGTGGTGCGCACCATCGCCCTGCCCGACCTTTCCGATACGCAGTGCGGGTTCAAGGTCTTCCCCGCCGAGGTGGCGGCTCGCATCTTCCCCGAACAGCGGGTCGAGCGGTTCGCCTTCGACGTCGAGGTGCTGATGCTCGCCCGGCGCCTGGGGGCGCCCATCATCGAGATCCCGGCCGACTGGGAGAACCCGCCCGACTCGACCCTCCGTGTCGCGCGGGACGCGCCCAAGATGCTCCTCGATGTCTTTCGCACGGTGTGGCGGCTTCGACGCCGGGGCGCGATTTCGCGCCGCCTGGGGCGTCCGTCCGGCATCCCCGGCCGTTGAGCATCCGGTACGCTCGATCCGACGAAATCGCTGACGAAGCGGGATTTCGGCGGCGCGTGCGGAACGCGCCTTCCATCGGCGCGGACGGAGGCGGCACATGCGGGTGATGTGGTTCCGAAACGACCTGCGTGTGTCCGACAACCGGGCGCTGCACCAGGCGTGCCGAGACGCGGGACGCGCGGGCTCCGTCGTCGGTGTGTTTCTTCTCGCGGATGAACAGTGGCGCCTCCACGACATGGCGGGCGTGAAGGCCGACCTGATCCTGCGCACACTCGCGGCGCTCAGGCAGGACCTCGAGACAGTCGGCGTGCCGCTTGTCGTGATCCCGGCTCCGCGATTCAGCGATGCGCCGGAAGCGATCGCGGGGCTGGCAGGGCGGCTCGGCGCCGAAGGGGTCTACTACAACCGCGAATACGAGGTCAATGAACGCCGGCGCGACGCCGCGGTCGAGAA
>CALMQD010000596.1 GCA_937871415.1 uncultured Phycisphaerales bacterium
AGAGGAAGAGGAAGGGGAAGAGGAAGAGGAAGGGGAAGGGGAAGGGGAAGAGGAAGAGGAAGGGGAAGAGGAAGAGGAAGTGAAGGAGGAAAACAGGCCGCGGGATTACTGCACGGCGGCGAGGCAGCGCTGGATGCGGCGGAGGGCGGAGGGCTTGCCGAGGATGGCGAGGGTGTGGCCCAGCGCGGGGGAGACGGTGTTGCCGGTGACGGCGACGCGGATGGGCTGCGCGACGGCGCCCATCTTGCCCGGGCAGTGGTGGTCGACGAAGGCCTTGAGCGCGTGCTCGATGGTGTCGGGCGTGAAGGGTTCGACGGTGTTCAGGTGGTCGGCGAAGGCGCGGAGGAGTGCGAGGCCGGTTGTTGGGGCTGAGCCGGGGGAGGGCGAGGGGGCGAGTTCGACGGGTTTTTTGAGGGCTTTTTCGACGGCGACGGGGTCGAAGGCGAAGGCGTCGTCGGCGACGAGGGCGAACGCGACGGGGCCGGCGGGCGAAGCGACCTCGGAGAGGGTCTTGACGCGCGGCTTGGCGGCCTGGCACACCCAGAGGACCTGGTCGTCGCTCCACTTGCTCAGGAGCGCGGGCTCGTAACTCGCGGCCCAGGCGCGGAAGAGCGCGACGAACTGATCGTCGGGGAGCGCCATGAGCGCGGCCTGGTTGAAGGAGGCGAGTTTCGCGCGGTCGAACTTCGAGTTGGTCTTGCCGATGCGCTCGAGGTTGAAGTTCTGCGCCAGGAAGGCCATGTCGAACTTCTCGAGGTCGGTGCCGTCGGCGTTCTTCATGCCCGGGTTCCAGCCGAGCAGGGCCATGTAGTTGCAGATGACCTGCGGGAGGTAGCCGGCGCGGCGGAAGTCGTCGACGTCGATCTCGGGGAGCGTGATGCGGATGTGGCGCGCGAGCGCCCGGAGCGCATCGGAGGGAAGTTGCCGGGACTTGTCGTCGAGCCAGGCGGCGATGTCGGGCTCCGGGAGGTCGTACTGCGAATTCAGGAGCGCGGCGCGGATGGCGGGGGCGGTGAGGCCGGCCTTTTTGCAGGCCTCGCGCGCGGCCTTGTCCTTGTCGCGCTTGCTCATCTTGGAGGCGTCGGGGTTGAAGATGAGGGGGAGGTGTGCGTAGACGGGGGTGCGGTAGCCCAGGGCGCGCTGGAGGGCGACGTGGCGCGGGGTGTTGTTGAGGTGCTCCTGGCCGCGGAGGATGTGGGTGACGCCCATCTGCTCGTCGTCGACGACGACGGCGAAGTGGTAGGTGGGGAAACCGTCGGCCTTGCGGATGACGAAGTCGTCGGTGTGCTCGGGCTCGAACTTGATCTCGCCGAGGATTTCGTCCTTGACCTTGACGACCTCGCCGGGGTTGTTGAAGCGGATGACGCACGCGCCGTTGACGGCTTGCATGCGGGCGAGCGCGGCCGCGCGGTCGTAGGAGGGAGAGCGCTTGTAGCGGAAGGTTTCCTTGCGCTCGGCCGCGGCCTTGCGCATGGCTTCCATTTCCTCGGGGGTGTCGAAGGCGGGGTAGGCGAGGTCGCGTTCGATCATGTGGGCGATGACCTGGTTGTAGAGGGGCAGGCGCTGGGCCTGGTAGAAGGAGCCGACGCAGTGTCGCGGGTCGCCGCCGATGGCCTGGCCGGAGGAGGTGGTGAAGGCGGGGCCTTCGTCCCAGAGGATGCCGCACCAGGCGAGGTCTTCGAGGATGCCGCGGGCGGAGGACTCGGAGGAGCGTGCCTGGTCGGTGTCCTCGATGCGGAGGGTGAAGTGGCCGGCATGTCGCCTGGCGAAGGCCCAGCAGAAGAGGGCGGTGCGCACGCCGCCGATGTGGAGGTGGCCGGTGGGGGATGGTGCGAAGCGGGTGATGATCATGGGGGGCAGGGCCGACGGGCCAGCCACGGAGCCACGGAGGGAAGCAAACACCGACGAACCCACGCAGCC
>CALMQD010000597.1 GCA_937871415.1 uncultured Phycisphaerales bacterium
ACCGTGGGCCCGAGGGCCCAGAGCGCCGGGCCGCTGAGCCAGAAGGCGAGCGGGGGTTTGTTGAAATAGGGCTGGTCTGCGATGCCGGGCAGCGACCAGAGGGCGGAGAGGTCGCCGTGAGCCGCGGCGCGGAAGGCGCTGAGCGCGATCGCGGCGTACCAGGGCGTGTCGGTGGACCATCCGCCCTGTCCGAGTTTGGGGAGCGACAGCGCCGCGAAAGCGACGAGCGGGACCAGGTAGGTCGACGCGCGGCCTGGGGCGTGGGGCTCGGGGCGGGGCATGGGGTGAGGCTATGGGGCGAAGGGGGAAGCCGCAAGCGGGCGCGGACGGCGGCGGGACGATCCATTGCGAGCGGCTATGGCCGCGCGACGATGAGGACGGCGAGGAAGCCGTCGGGATTTGCCGGGCACGGTTCGGCGGCGTGCGCGGAGAAGACCTCGTGCGACGGAAGGAGGTCGGTGATGGCGGCGGTGCGCCGGAAGCCCGCTTCGTGGAGCGCGTCGCGGACTTCGGGCGGGCTCCACAAACGCCAGTGGTACTCGAAGGCGGCGGGGAACTCGTGCGTGATCTCGCCGGCTTGCTCGACGCGGAAGTGCAGGCGGCAAACGACACGGGACGTGAGCGGATTGCTGGCGGCCTGTTCCCAGGTGTGGTGGATGCGCACGCCGGGCGGGGGCTTGGGTGCTGGGAAGGTTGGATCGCCGTCGAGCGCGGGGACCAGGGTGCGGACGAGCGCGCCGGTGCGCCAGGCGGCGGCGCCGGCGAAGGTGTCGCAGACCAGGACGCTGTGGGGAGCGGCGCGGAGGCGGGCCCGCGCGGCGCGGAAATAGGCGATCAGGTCGGCGCGTTCCGGGAGTTCGCCGATGGAGAAGTTGCCGGCGAAGATCGCGTCGGCGGGCGGGAGGTCCGTGGGGAGTGCGTCTGCAAGATCGGCGCGCACGAAACGGAGGCGGGCGGGGGCGATCGGGGTGCGGGCGAGGCGTCGGCGCGCGTGAGCAAGAACATCGGCGTCGGCGTCGATGGCGACGGCGCTGGACGCCGGGTCGAGGGCGAGCCAGCGGCGGCAGAGCGCGGCGGTGCCGCTGAAGTCCTCGTGCAGGACGGGCGCGTCTGGGGCGGGGGCGATGAGGGATCGCAGCCAGGGCGCGAGCAGCGCGGGGCGCTGGACGCAGAGTTCGTACAGGTCGTGGCGGTCGGGCTGCCACACGGGCGTCAGTCCTCGCCGGGCGGGCCGTCGTGCGCGAGGCGAGCGCTGCCGACGGGGTGGACCTGGATGTCGTCGTCGTCGAACTGGCGGCCGGCGTCGCCGAGTTCGATGTCGAAGGCGACGAGTTCGCCGGTGCGGAGGCCGGCGTAGCCGGGGAGAGGGTCGCGGCCCTGGGCCTGCGCCAGGCGGAAGAGGTGCGCGACGGCGAGGTCGAGTTGCGGGTTGTGTCCGACGAGCAGGAGGCTGGAGATGTTCTGGCGCGCGGCGACGCGGAGGACGTCGAACAGGTCGCTGACGCGGTGACCCAGGCCCAGTTCCTTCATGGATTCCATCGGCAGGGCGAGCATCTCGGAGACGATCCGCGCGGTTTCGACGGCGCGTCGGGCGCCGGAGGCGAAGATGCGCTCGGGGCGGGTTGCGAAGGGCTCGCCGGAGGCGCGGAGGAAGGACTCGGCGAGGAAGCGGACCTGTTCGTGGCCGCGGTCCGCGAGCGTTCGGTCTTCGTCCCGCCCGGAGATGGAGTCTTTCTCGGCCTTGCCGTGTCGGAGGATGAAGAGTCGCATGGCGCGGGTGGCACTCCGGGAGCGCGGGGGAAAGAACACCAGACTATCACGGGGCGCGGCGGATGGGTAGCCGGAGGGTGAGACTGCGGCGAACGCCGCACGCTACGCTGGGAACGTGGACAGGACGACGCCCCCACCACGTCATGATTCGAGGCCCGGCGCGGGCACGGCGCGGGGCGAGGTCGTCGTGCTGTGCCCGATGCAGATCGAGCGGCGGGCGGTGGTGGAGGCGCTGAGCGGGTGGGCGGGAGGACGGGCGGCGCGGAGGGGACTTGAAGGCGATCCGCTTGCCGAGTGCTGGGACCTCGGGCCGATCAGGGTGATTCAGACGGGGATCGGGCAGGCCGCGGTGGTCCGGGCGCTGCGGGCGGCGGTGCGCGTGGGCGAGAGCGGTGCGCGGCCGGTGCTTGTGGTGCTGGCGGGGTTGTGCGGCGGGCTGGTGGAGACGGTGGAGTTGCCACGGATTGATGCGGTCGTGGACGAACACGGCGCGCGCTGGGCGTGCGGGGCGTGGTGGAACCGGGC
>CALMQD010000598.1 GCA_937871415.1 uncultured Phycisphaerales bacterium
CTCGCAGCTCGAGCCCATCGCAAACTCGTCGAGGTTGGTCTTGCCCAGTGCGATCGCGTCCTGGTCGAGCAGGCGCTGCACGCTCGTCGCCGTGAAGGGCGAGCGGTAGTTTTCCAGGATGCGGCTGGCGCAGGTGGTTCTGCCCCAGGCCAGGCAGAGGTTGTCCTTGATGCCCAGGCAGACACCGGCGAGTTCGCCGAGCCCGCGCCCGGGGGCGCTGTCGCCGGGGCGTGCGCGTCGATCGTCGATCGCGCGCGCCGTGCGTTCCGCTTCGTCGACCAGCACCTCGAGGAACGCGTGCAGCGCCGGGTCACGCTCGCGCACGCGTGACAACGCGTCGCGCACGCAATCGGACGCCGAGAGTTCGCCGCTCCGCACCGCGCGGGCGGTTTCGACGACGGTCCGGGCGGGTTGGAAGGGCGGGCTCGGCACGGCGCGTGGAGCATACGCCCACGGCCGCGGTCGCGCGAAGTCTTGAAGCGCCCGCGCGCCGCGAGGGAGCGCTCGTGGATTACCAGTTCAGGTCCTTGGCGTACCCGAGCTCGACGAGCAGACCGCCGGCCATGCGCTTGAACATGGCCTTGTCGTCCTCGGTGAAGTAGTTCCTCCAGTCACCGATGATGCCCTTACGCCACTCGGCCTTGGGGTCGGCCTCGCCGCGCGGTCGTCCCTCGCTGAACTTCTCGAACCTGCATTCTTCGACGATGCCGTGGACGAAGTCGTCGGTCGTCTCGACCTCGAGCCAGGAGAGCAGGTTGCGCACGCACGCGACGGGATCGGCGACCATGTCCTCGTACCGGACGCAGTAGAACCGGTCCTTGTACAGCGACTTGGCCTTCAGACCGCCCGACACGCACTCGACCCAGTTGCCCGCGAGGTACCGCATCGTCTCCGGCGTGAACAGCGGGACCGGCGGGCCCTTCTTCTCGAGGTGGAACTTCCGCGCCCGCTCGATGTCGCGCGCCTGCTCCAGCGTCAGGTCGTCGTCCGCGCCCAGCATGCCGTTGCGGAACATGAGGAACATGTCCGACACGACCACGTCGCGCCCGTCACGCTGCATGTACAGGAACCGCGCATCGGGGAACAGGTCGTACAGGTACTCGACCTTCGTGCAGTAGTGCGTGGTGGTCTTGTCGCCCATCCACTTGAGTTTGGTGATGTCCTTCCACCCCTCGGCCAGCACGCTCTGCTTGACGACCTCGCGGATCATCCCGCGTTGGATCGCCCGCTCCAGGCCGCGCTCTCCCAGCAGGCGCACGTACTGACCCGCCGGGGCCTTCATGAGCGACCATCGCGCCACGTTTCGGCGGTCCAGCCAGTTGTCCGCCGAGCCCTCGCGGTGCGTCAGCAGCCAGCCCTCGTTGCGGCAGGAGATCTGCGGGTGGGCATTGAGCATCCCGGCCAGCCAGGTCGTCCCCGATCGCCGGTTGGCGCCGAAGAACAGCATCCCCGGCTCGCCGGGCACACTCTGTGCACCGACCGGGCCGAAAACGACCGGGCGCGGCTGCGGCACGGGCTCAACGACCTGCGGGGCCTGCGCGGGCGTCGGCGCCACCTCGACCACCACCGGCGGGCGCACCGCGTGCACCGGGCCTGCGTGCCCGTTGCTCGAGCCGTTCAAGGCCCCCGGAGCCGCGGCTCCGCTGTGCGTGTCGACGTGGTCGTGCGCCAGAGTCATCCTCGCTCTTATCGGTCGAACCCCGCTCGAACTCGACGCATCCCCCGAAGCGATGATCCGAGCGAGAGCCGAGTACTAGTTTTGCGCATGGCACGACGGCTTGGCCGCCATGCCGGGACCGACATCCTACCCCGCTCGCTCAGCGACCGCACCCTGGAAGTGCGCTGAAACTCAGGCGCAACAAGCACTTTGCACGGCGTGACATGAAGCCCACTTCACGCGCCGTCCCGACGCCGCGCGGATTGTTTCGGAGGGGACCAACGAAAAGCCCCCGGGAGCGGAGGCTCCCGGGGGCGTGGGTTCAAGTCGTCAGCTTGTAGAGGTCGTAGTTCCGATCCGCTTCGATCGGCTTAGGCGCAGACGCCGCCGTTGCCGAACGCCGCGAACCACTCGTCCAGGAACTGGAAGAGGTCGGAGACATCAACGTCGCTGTCGCCGTCGAAGTCGCCGTTCGGCTGGGCCACGGTCGGCGCGCCGTTCGGGAAGTCCAGGAACCACAGGTCCAGGAAGGCGAACAGGTCGCCGACCTCGACCAGGTTGGTGTCACCCGCGTACGACGCCGCCTTCTGGCACGGCGTCTGCGTCGGCGTGCACGGGCCGCTGCCGAACTGGGCAAGCTGCACCGCGAAGCCGGACAGAACGCCCGTATCGATCGTGGCGTTGTCGCTGATGGACAGGGTCCACGTGCCCGCCAGCGGCTGGCCGTTGAAGGCCGCGCCGAGGCTGACCGCCGAGGTCCCGCTGCTCGCCGAGTAGTTCCCCGGCGGGATGTTGTGGGCCGAGTCGGCGCTGCTGGCCGCGTTGGCCGGCAGATCCGCGCCGCCATCCACGAAGACGTAGGTGCCGGCGAGGTTGTCGCTCTCACCCACGGTCGACGCGGGCACGCCCGGGCGACGGATGAGGTCGGCCGTGACGGTGCCGTTGCTGATGGTGCAGATCACGTCACCAACCCACGTGTGGTTGACGTTGACGGTCACGGCGATGCCCGAGGCGCCGATGACGGCGGTCTCGGAGCCCGGGATCGTCAGCGTGCGGCTGATGCCCGCCGGCGTGTTGTCCGGGATGTTCGCCGGGAACGAGTCCGTCGAGTTGTAGGGCGTGCTGGTGAGCGTGGAGTCACAGGTCACGGTCGTTCCGAGGAACGTCGCGCCCGAGATCGCCTCGCAGTCCACGCGCGTCAGCATGGAGCAGTTCGCACCATCGCAGCACGCGCCGGGGGCGGCGACGTAGTTGTAGGTTAACGAGTAGTCGCTCGAGGGCTGAGACGAGCCCCACATCGCGTACATGAAGTAGTAATCCGTGCCGCCAGTGACCGCAGCGCTGATGCCAGTCTCGGAGTCGCTGCAGAAGACCACCGTGCCGCCACACGAACCAGCGTACAAGACGCTGATGATGTCG
>CALMQD010000599.1 GCA_937871415.1 uncultured Phycisphaerales bacterium
TCGAGCGCTGGGGCGACAACGCCGCACCGGATTCCACGTCCTCAGGCTCCGCTCCCGGGCGCGTCCGACTGGGCTCCGGCTCCTCTTCTCAGAGCCCGCCGAACGACGCCGCCCCCTCGGTTGCCGCGTCAAGCGCCACGCTCGTTTCACCCGCCGCCCGCGGCTGGTGCGCCTGGATCACCCTCCCCCCCGGCTGCATCGAAGCCGATCCCGCCAACCCCCGCAGCGAAGGGATCCTCCGCATCGGTCTCGAATACACCGACGCCCGCGCACGGCGCAGCGCCTTCCCGCGCCCGATGACCCCCTGGCAGAACGAGCCGGGACGCCTCCGCCTCGACCTCGGCGCCTGGAACTAATCACGCACACTTGGTAGTGGCACAGCCCTCTGGCCCGTGCGCCCGAATGCCTTCCTTCACCCCTCAGGGCCGAATGACTTAGTGCGCGCTTAGTTCCGCCGCTGCGCGCTCAGGAAGATCATCAGGTAGTACAGCAGCGTCACGATCGTCCCGACCGTGGCCGCGACGTACGTCCACGCCGCCGCGTTGAGCACGCTCCCCATCAGTGCACTCTCGCGCCCCGGCGCAACGATGTTCGTGCTCTTGAGCAGGTCCTTCGCGCGGCGCGACGCGTCGAGTTCCACCGGCAGGTTGATCAACTGGAACAGCACCACCAGCCCCAGCCCGATGATCCCGGCCAGCAGCATCATCTTCCCCAGGACCGGCGACAGCGCCAGCGCGAAGAACAACCCGAAGCCCAGCACCGTGCTGCTCACCGCCCCGCCGATCTTCGCGAGCGGCACGATCCCGTTCCGCAGGACCAGCGGCCCGTACCGCGTCGCGTCCTGGATCGCGTGCCCCGCCTCGTGCGCCGCAATTCCCAGCGCCGCCACCGAGTGTCCCGAGTATACCTGCGGCGACAATCGCAGCACCTTGTGCTGCGAGTCGTAGTGATCCGTCAGAAAGCCGTTCACCGGCTCGATCTTGACGCCGCGGATCTCGTGCGAGTCCAGGATCATCTTCGCCACCTCCGCGCCGCTGATCCCCGACGTCGCCTCGACCTGCGACCCGCGCGAGAACGCGCTCTTCACGCGCATCTGCGCCCACAGCCCCAGCGCCAGCGGCACCAGCAGCGCCGCCAGGTACATCCACAGCCCCGACACCCCGCCCGCGCTCCCGTGCGACGGGCCGTAGTACATCTGTGCGAGCACTTCGAACATGCCACTAGCCTCCTCATCCACTCGCCGCGGGAACGCGTCCCGAGCGATCGCGCCTCTTACGCCTCGCGCGCACGGAAGTTCGACACGCGCGCCAGTTCTTCATACAGCCGGCGCTCCTCGTCGTTGAGCGTCCGCGGCACGACGATCTTCAACTCCACGAGCAGGTCCGCGTGCTCGCCGCTCTTATTCGGCAAACCCTTCCCCCGGATTCGGAGTTTCTGCCCCGACTGCGAACCGGCCGGAATCGTGACAAGCACGTCCTGATCCAGCGTGCGCACACTCACCTTTCCCCCCAGCGCCGCCTCCCACGGCGCAACCGCCACCGTCGTCACCAGGTTCTGCGTCCCCGGTTCCACGCGGAAACTCGCGTCGGGCGCGAAGTGCAGGCGCAGCAGCAGATCCCCCGCCGCGCCGCCGTGCGCGCCCGCGCCGCCCTGACCGCTCAACCGAATGACCGTGCCGTCCTCAACACCCGGCGGGATGCGCACGTCGTACGTGCGGCTGGAGGTCTGCCCGTGCGCATCGGTCGTCTCCAGCGTCACCGACCGAGTCGCGCGGTGATACGCATCCGCCAATGAGATCGTGATGTCCGCTTCGTGCGTCGCGCCCTGGCGCGCCCCCCCGCTGCGCGCTGCGCGATGCCCGTGCGCCGCGTGCGACCGCGCCCCACCCCCACCGCCC
>CALMQD010000600.1 GCA_937871415.1 uncultured Phycisphaerales bacterium
AACAAGAGATGTGATCCGGCCCCTCGCGCCGTCCCGGGGGACCCCGTGAAGCGGCGAAGCAGGAGACAGGGCCGATGCGATTCTCCACCCAGTTCAACGCCGGTGTTGCCGTCTGTCTGCTGATTGAGACGCTCGGTCCTGCGATGGCGAACGCCGCTGAGCCGGGCGGAGCCCCCGCCGAGGCCGCGCCAGTGGTGTCCGGCAGCGCGGGGCGCTCGGCGCCCGAGCCAGCACTTCCAGCGGGTTTCGAACTGCCGAAACTGGTCGTCGGCGACCCAGCGCCGCCGGTGTCGGTTGATGAATACCTGGTCGGCGGTTCGCCCAAGTCCCCCGGCACGATCACGGTCGTGGAGTTCTGGGCGCTGTGGTGCGGTCCGTGCCTGGCGGGTATGCCCCACCTTTCCGAACTGCAGAAGCAGTGGGGGACCGATCGCCTTCAGATCGTCGGAGTCACAAGCCCGGACCGAAACAACCAGAAGCCCGACGTCGTCAAGTTCCTGCAGCAGAAGCCGGTGGAATACGCGATCGGGTGGGACGAGCAGCGCCGCACCTGGCCGCTGTTCATGAGCGCCGCCGAGCAGAAGGCGATCCCGTGCGCGTTCGTCATCGATGCGCAGAACCGGATCGCGTGGATCGGTCACCCCGGCAAGATCGATGCGCCGCTCAAGAGCATCATCGAAGGCCGGTGGGACATCGCCCGGGCGCGGACCGAGTACATCAAGCGCCTTGTCGGCAAGGGGACCGGCCAGAGCCTGCTGGCACAATACCGCGAGGCCGTCAAGGCGAAGGATTGGGAGCGAACCGTCACGCTCGCAGCGCAAGTCCGGGCGATCGACCCGGAGGAGTTCGGGGTCTGGAGCGCCAACGCTTTCGGTTCGATCCTCTCGGGACTGGGTGACCACCCACGGGCGCTGGTGTATGCCAATGGCTTGTTGGCGCCGGACAGTGAAGTAAAGGACCAACTGGAGGTCCTCGAGCGCCTCGCCTCGCTGGTTGCCGATGCCGGGGATGCGGGGGAACTGAAGCCCGCCGAACCCACCGACCAGGAGATACTCGACCTGGGTTTGGCGTGCGCGCTCCGGGCCCGGGAGCTCTCGTCGAGCGTCGTGACGTCGCGCACGCTCGCGCGGGTGCGCTGGGTTCGTGGGGAGCGGCGCGAAGCGATCGCGATCCTCCGCGAGGCCGCCAAGAAAGAGACCTCCGACTTCCGCGTCAAGGTCCTGGAGTCCATGGCGGAACACTGGGAACGGCAGCTGACTTCCGAGAACGGCGATCAACCCAAGCCCGTCGAAGGCAAGCCGGACCGAACTCCCTGATCCGCTCCTCCTGTCGATTGACCCTTGGACCCCGCTGTCGCCTTGGGGCGGCCGACGCCCGCTGGTGGTACGATTCGGTCATGGACAAGGACGGCCAGGACATGGCGGCGGAGGCCGCGACGGGTGTGTCGGATCCGAGCTCGGCTTCGGTGTCTGAGTCCGAGCCGACGGAGCACACGGTCGGTGTGGAAGTGAAGCCGGCGCGCGGCTCGGGCCGTCGCTCCAGGCGATCCCGGCTGTTGCACGACGACGCCGCGGGCACCCCTTCTCCCGATACTCCGCATCTCATCGATAACGCAACGCACGAGGGCCAAGGCGCCGACAGAGATCAACCGCTTGGCGCTGAACTTGTCCGCGCGATCGAGGCGGTCGTCGTATCGTCGGACCGACCCGTCAGCGCGGCTCGACTGGCGCAGGTGCTCGCTGCGACCACCGAGAAGTCCGAAGGTGCTCCACAGGGCGACGGGCCCGGAGCGCCGATCTCCGGGCGACAGATCCGGGGCGCGATCGCCGAACTCAACCGGCAGTACGAGTTGACCGGTCGTGTGTTCCGCATCGAGGCGCTGGCCGGCGGCTATCGGCTTATGACCACGCCGGATGTCGGGCCGGTGCTCGCCGCGTTCCATGGCGCACGCCAGAAGGCCGCCCTTTCCCGCGCCGCCATCGAATCGCTCGCCATCATCGCCTATAAGCAGCCGCTGACCCGCGCCCAGTTGGAGGCCATCCGCGGCGTGGCGTGCGGCGAGATCCTCCGCTCGCTCACCGAGCGCCGGTTGGTCACGGTTGTCGGGCGCGCCGACGAGGTGGGGCGTCCGATCCTTTACGGCACGACGAAACAGTTCCTTGAGGCGTTCGGGTTGTCAAGCGTTCGCGACCTGCCGACCCCGGAGGAACTGAAAGCACGGGCGGGCGCCGCGGCGGAAGACGACGAATAGCCGCGTCTGTGGTCGCAAGAGGCCGCCGGGGCCCCGATCCCGAGCTCGGCGCGGGAACGGGCGGACCGGCGAGGCGTCTAAACGGATGCCGGGGGTGCTGATTCGAGTGGGGGTGAATCCGGCGGCAGAGCCGGCGGTACTGCCTACGAGGGCCTGCACATGATGAGCGAACCAGACTCGAAGCCGGCGCACCCGGTGACGCAAGGCGTTCCGGGTATCGTGCCTGTCTCTCGCCGCCAGGCGACGGCGTGGTTGCTCGCCGGGGCGGCGGGCGTGGCCATGGCGCCTCGCATCTTGCGGGCCCAGCCCGCGACGTCGCCGGCGAAGCCTGCGGGGACGGGGGCGGTGCCGGCCCAACCAGCCACCCCGGTGCCGTCGTTCCTCGACAACTGCTTGACGGTTGCGCGGGGCAAGACCAAGAACCGCACGTTGCGCGCCAACCTGATGATCCGCGCGTACCAGGAAGACTACAACCGGCGCACGAAGAACGACAAGCGTCCGCTGAGCGACACCACGCTCGACTTCGCCACCGCTGCGATCGTGTTCCCCGTGCTCTACGGCACCGCGACGAGCAAGACGGATATTGAGAATGTCAAGGGGGTTGTCAAGTACGACAACCGGATCGTCGACGCCACGCCCGAGTACAACGACACCTACCCGTGCGGCACCCGCCTGGCCAAGTGGACGATGCTGAACCAGAAGGGCGGGAAACAGGTCTCGATCGAGGTCGATATCCCGATGACCTGCAACGAGACCGTGTTCGATGAGCGGGCCGCGGCTCAAGCCGTCTGGCCCAAGAAGTGGGGCAAAATCGGACAGTCGACGTTCACGAACCAGATGTTTGTGGACTACAAGAGCGCCGAAGTGTCGCAGGTGGTTTCCGGATGGACGAGCGGCAAGGACCCCAAGACCATCCCGCCGCTGCAACTGGCCAAGTACCTGGCTTCCAAGTGCGTCGAGACGTTTCAGTTCTCCGGGAGCGGCGAGCAGTACTCGAAGTCCTACGAGCTCGAAGGGCTGGAGGTGAAGAAGGCGAGCCGGACCGTCGTTGAGAAGCGCGGCACGGAGCACGACATCGCCGCGGCGACCTGCGCGATTTTCCTCGCGGCCGGCTTGCCCGCCCGTCTGGTCATCGGCTGGGACGAGTCGGACACCAAGAGCGGCGACCGCACCGCCTTTGAACGCACTCGCGGCACGGGTGAGATCCGTTCGTGGATCGAGTTCTGCCTCTACGACGAGGCGGCCGACAAGGAACTGTGGGTGCCCTTCGACCCGGTGCGCCAGCGCAAGAAGTCCAGCCGCCCGGCGCCGATCGAGAAAGCCTGGGAGTACTTCGGGAACTTCTCGAAGGGCGAGTTCGTCATGCCCTTCGCCTTCCAGTTCCACCCGCCCACCACCGTCATCGAGTACGGCAGCCTCGCGTTCTGGGGCTGGCTCACGACGCCGAAGATCCCCGCGGCGACGCAGTACCTGCGGCTCTCGTCGGAGTCGACGCCCAACCGGGGCGGCGGCAAGCCGACACGCGGCCGGTGAACTTGGACCGTCCGCCCTGCGCGAGCCCGGGCGGGGGCCTGATCGGCGCAAATCAAATGTAAACGTCGGGCTTCTCGGCGGCGATCATCCAGACGTTGGCGCTCGGCTGGCTGACGAGCTGCACGCGCGCCTTGGCCGTCCTGTGCGGCGGGTGGGGGATGGACGCGCCGTGTGCTGCCGGCGGAGTGTCGTCACTCCGCGAGCCGGCGCCGGCGGCGGCCTCGGCCTGATGCGCTGCCGCGGCGGATGCGCTCGCCGCGAGCCAGCGCGAGAGCACCGCTTCCAACGCCCGGACTTCTTCCGGGGGTTTTCGTTCGCTGAGCGTCTGACGTTCCAGCTCGGCGGGGCCGCGGTCGCTCGGGGTATCGGCGGTCTGCGGCCCATCGGTCGGGCACGAGAGGTGGGCGATCAGCACGCCCCCGGTGCGCAGAACGCGCCAGAGTTCGCTCAAGAGGCGCAGCGACTCCTCGCCCAGGTCCACGACGCCGCTCACGAAGACCAGGTCGAACGAGCCTTCGACTTCTCCCGCGAGCGTCTGTGCCGAGCCGACTTCGAATGCGATGTTGGGCCGCGCGTAACGTTTGGCGGCGAACTCGACGAGCGGGCGGGAGGAGCCGATGGCGACGACCGCGCCGGATGGGCCGACCATCTGGCTGAGCCAGGCCGCGCGGTACCCGCTCCCCGCGCCGATCTCGAGGACGCGCATCCCGGGGCGCACGATCGGTGCGAGCTTGTAGTAGTGCTCGAGCCCGACGGAGCCCATCAGGTCCGCGAGCACGTCGGTGTTCGTGCAGCGGACGACGAGTTTCTCGCCGTCGGAGAACGTGACACGGTACTCCTTGAACCCCGGGCCCTCGGGCGGAGGCCTCAGCGCCCGCGACAGCGGGATCGCCGAAGTCTCCTTGTACCAGACGCCGCCGACGAGCGTGCCACGCCGGATGCGCAGCCACCAGCGCAAGCGCTGGCCGAGCCGCCGGAAGGACTTGACGAGGCGAACACGCCACGCCGGGAGTTGACGCGTCGGAAGCCCCGGAAAGACCGAGCCGTTCACGCGCACGCGCGAGCGCGACGGGGCGCGGTCGCCCGGCGCCGAGGCTCGGCCGGCGCCGCTCATGCGCGGCTCGC
>CALMQD010000601.1 GCA_937871415.1 uncultured Phycisphaerales bacterium
AAGGCGAACAGGTCGCCGACCTCGACCAGGCCCGTGTCACCCGCGTACGACGCCGCCTTCTGGCACGGCGTCAGCACCACGCCGCCGGCCGCGACGGTCAGCGAGTAGTTGTTGACACCCGAGCCGCACGGAGCGCCGGCGAAGTCCTGGGTCGTCACCACCGCGAGGTAGTCACCCGCGGGGAGATCTGCAACCGTGACGGGCATCGTGTCGCAGCGATCGAACGCGCCGATCGTCGTGGCGACGGTGCCGGCGGGGCAGTTGAGCAGCTGGAAGAGCGCCGGAGACTGGGCCGTGAGCGTCACGTCGAGGTCGCCGCCGGCGTGGGTGAAGGCCCAGCCGTCGATGTCCCGCGTGCCGTTGGCGCCGTCGGTCGACAGCGTGCCGAAGCCCGGCTGACCAAGGGTCAGCGTGCCCGCGTTCGTGTCGCACGACGAGTTGGCGCTCGTCGCCGGGTCGGCGAGGCAGGCCTCCGCCTCGGCCGGGGTGCCGAGCGTGATGTTGCACGGAGCCGGGCACTCGTCCGGATCGCAGTCGGTCGCGTCACCGAGATAGCGGCCGTTGGCGTCGCCGCAGGCGATCTCGGTGTTGATCGAGCAGACGCTCCCGACGCAGCAGGCGCCGGTCGGAACCGTCGTCACGCTGATGCGGTAGTTGCCCCAGGGCTGGAAGCAGGGAACGCCGGAGAACGAACCCGGGATCACCGCCAGGCCGAAGTCGCCCGGCTGCAACTGCACGCGGACGGCGGGGTCGTTCTGGCAGGCATCGAACGCGAACGCGTCGAGGATGTCGCCCGTCGCGCAGTCGAAGATGCCCAGCAGGCCGGGGAACTCGGCGCGGACGGTGATGTCCACCTCGACCACACTGGCCGGCGAGAAGTTGTAGAAGTCGAAGTCGCGCTGGGTGGAATCGGCGAACGTCGTTGCGAAGTGGGTCTCGCCGACGTTGATGAACTCGGGCTCGGTCGGGGCCGGGGTGGCGCCGGCGCAGTCGTCGTTGGTCGCAGCGCCGCACACTTCGGTCTCGGAGATATCCCCCGGCTGCGCCGTGATCTCGCACGAGTTGTTCGTGGGCGTATCGCAGGCGCCGCTGGCGGCGACGGCGATCTGGAAGTTGCCTTCGTTGTCGCTCAGCAGGAAGCCGCCGTCGGCCGTGAAACCCACGGGCTCGAGTCCGCTGACGAAGATCAGGTAGTGTGTGCCGTTGCCGGAGCACCAGGTGGCGAGCGAGTCGAGGTCGCCGCCCGCAGGATCATCGTCGTTCGCGGCCACACAGAGCAGCGACGCGGGATCGCTGGTCATGTCGAAGCCGGTCGCGTCGTACACGATCACGCGCGTGTCGAGGCAGCGCGAGCCGTCGGTGCTGACCGACAGCGTCTGGCCGTTGCCGGTCACGCTGAACCACACGCCGTCGGCATTCACGACTTCGCTCAGACACGGCGGGGCCGCGTCGGGGTTCGCACCCACGTTCGAGGCCGGTACCGCGGCGGCGCCGATCGTCAGCGCCGTTGCGCTGCCGGGATCGTCATTAGAAGGGGTGGAGATGTTCTGGTTGCAGTTCGGGCTCGTGTTCAGCGCGAGGTTCAGGCAGAACACCATGTCCTTGCCCGAGACGAGGTCGTCGGGCGTGTAGGAGTCCCGAGCAAAGCTCTCCATGTGTTTGTTGTCACCGCGTCCGCTATCGGTATTCTCGGCGAGCCAGTAAAACGTCGGAACCACATCGGGTGTGTTGTCGGCGATTTCCACCCAATAGCACTGTCCGGCAGTTACCGGGACCGCGGGATGACTCACCGAGTATCGGAAAATGGCCCGCTGTGCGATATTGAGCTGTGCGCGAGTAAGAGTGGCGCCGGGGGTGGCATTCGGCCCGCCAACAATAAATGTTGCGATGGGCTCGCAGGGAAACCCGCCGCCGTCGGAGAAATAGCGAACACGGAAGCTCTGAATCGACGTCGACGGTGGATTGGCAAACCCAACCGCCACCCAGTTGACGTACTGACCCCAGAAGCAGATACCCGTCACGTCTCCAGACGCTACAGGATTAAAGTTGTCCGCAGCACCGGTGGGCACGACGGCGTTTCCGGCGTTGAAGGCCAGAAGACCGTCCAAGTCACTCGGAACCATAATGGAAAGATTGCCGGTAGCGGTCTGCAGGGAGGTCGTGCTTCCGAACAGGCCCTGGCACGTAGAAGGGTTGGTCGCGGGCAACGC
>CALMQD010000602.1 GCA_937871415.1 uncultured Phycisphaerales bacterium
CGCTGATCGTCCTGGCCGGCGGGATCGGCTCTGGCGGCCGCCGTCGGGGCGTGCCTGTGTGTGGCGATGCCCGCGCGCGCCGTGGTCGGCGGCGTGGAGCCCAGTTGCGCCGATCGCCGATTCGACGCCGTCGGCCTGCTGCTCGCGGCTCTCGACAACACCCAGCCGTGCAGCCAGAACATCTCGGGGAGCGCCGTCCTGATCTCGCGCGACACCGTGCTCATCGCGCGACACTCCGTGCTCGCCGGCGCCAACGACCCGCTCCCCGCCCCGGGCTCGCACCGCTTCAAGGTCCGTTTCCGGCGCGCGGCCAACGGCGACGCGATCAACTACTACTCCTATCCGTGGAATCAGCCCTGCCACGGGGTCTACACCCAGGTCTGGATCCACGAGTTCGTGCGCCCGGGAAACACGAGCGTCGACATGCTGGTGGGCAAACTCGAAGCGCCCATCGACTACATCGACCCCATCCCGGTCGAGACGAGCGCCTTGGGCCTGCCGATCTCGGGCTCGCGGGCGTTGGTCGCGGGCTGGGGATACCAGGGGCCGTGTTTCCGCCAGGGCAACTCGTCGACCCTGATGGTCAAGGCCGGCCCGCTGCCCGCGCAGGTGCCGGGGCTGTGCTGCATCACGATCAATCCGTGCACCTCGCCCTCGGGTGTCGGGGTGTGCTACTCGTGCCCCGCGGCCCCCGCCGGAGAGTCGTGGATCCTGCCGAACTACCTCGACTCCGGCTCGCCGGTGCTTGTCGAGACGTCGTGCACGGATCCGGTCTCGGGCGTTCATCAACTCAAAGTCGTGGGGATCGTGTCGACAACCAGTTCGGCGTGGACGACGGTCTCTTGGAATCTGTACACGCCGAACTACCCGCTCCCGTCTGCGCCGGCCTGCACGGCGTGCCCCGCCGATTTCAACCACAATGGCCGGGTCGAGTTGGGTGACCTCTTCGGCTTCATCGACGCGTGGTTCTCGAACGCGTGCCTGGGCGACGTCGACCTGCTCAATGGCGTCGGACCGGACGACCTGTTCGAGTTTCTGGACACGTTCTTCTACGGGTTTCAGCACGGCTGTCCGTGACTCAAGTGCCTGAGGCGCGAGAAGTTGCGCTCGACCTGCACCTGAGGCTCCTCGACGCGACGGCGCGATGTCGTTGACCCACGCGCCGAATTCGGCTATCTTTGAGTTATGTTTGGACTCTGATTGGTCGTGGCGCGTCCAAGGCCAGTGTGTTCGACGCGCGGGGGCGGAACCGACAGGGGAGGCAGCCGGAGTGCCCGAGCCGCGTGCGCGGCTGGGCCAGAGTCCGCCCGGATCGCTCGCGGGAAAACGCACGAGCACGAAGAACAACGGAGTGTCGAACATGGGTAACTGCAAGATCTGTCTGGTGGCGGTGTGTGCGGGCGCGATCGGCTTCGGCGGCGCGCTGATGCTCGGCGCGGGCGAGCCCCCGAAGACGGCCGCCGGCACGAAGAAGATGGACGACAAGCACGCCATGCCGGCCGGCGGCGACAAGATGGCCGAGATGATGCAGAAGTGCATGGCCGCCGGCATGCCGGGCGAGATGCACAAGAAGCTCGACTGGTTCAGCGGCAAGTGGGACTGCGAGATCTCGCACATCATGAACGGCGAGACGCACGTCTCCAAGGGCTCGGCCGTCGGTGAGATGATCTACGACGGGCGCTACTCGAAGATGAGCTTCGAGGGCGACATGATGGGCGAGAAGTTCACCGGCATGTCCCTCGTCGGCTACAACAACGTCTCGAAGATGTTCGAGAGCATGTGGGTCGACTCGATGTCGACCGCCATGATGACGATGACCGGCAAGCTCAACGAGAAGGGCAACGAGTACTCCTGGACCGGCCAGTACCACTGCCCGATGACCGAGAAGCTCACCAACTGGCGCGAGATCACCACGATCGTCGACGAGAACACCTACCGCATGGACTTCTACATGCCCAACATGGAGACGGGCAAGGAAGAGATGCAGATGACGATCACCTACAAGCGCGCCAAGTAATCCCGGCGGCTTGCAGATCGAGTTTCCACCGTGCCCCGGCCCTCGCGCCGGGGCACGGTTGTTTTTGGAGGTCGGGAGTGAGGGGACGGGGGGAGGAACGGGGGAGCGCGGGGGAGCGCGGGGAGAGCGGGGAAGCGGGGGGGGGGGGGAGGGGGGAGGGGGGGTCAGCCGCCCTGCGCGATCCGCACCGCGCGTTCGTAGATCTGGGTGCACCGGGCCGCGGCCCCGTCCCAGGTCAGTTTGCGCACCTCGAACGCCCCGTGCTCGCGGAGCGTGCGTCCGAGGGGCTCGTGGCGCAGCACCGCGACGATCTTGTTGGCCATCTCGTCGATGTCCCAGAAGTCGACCTTCAGCGCGTGCGTGAGCACCTCGCTCACGCCGCTCTGCTTGCTGATGATCACCGGCACGTCGTTGCGCATCGCCTCGAGGGGCGCGATGCCGAAGGGCTCGCTGACGCTGGGCATGACGTACACGTCGGCCATCTGGAAGACGCGGTCGACGTCCTTGCCCCGCAGGAACCCGGTGAAGAGCACCTTGTGCCCGATGCCCAGGTGGGCGGCCTCGTCGATCATCCGCAGGGCCATGTCGCCCGAGCCGGCGACCACGAACTTCACGTCCTTGACTCGCTCCAGGACGCGCTTGGCCGCCCGGATGAAGTACTCCGGCCCCTTCTGCATCGTGATGCGCCCGAGGAACAGCACGATCTTGTCCTGGGGCTGGATGGTGTCCTCGCTCGTGGGCTGGTGCTGCTCGGTGTCGATGCCGTTGTACACGACCTCGACCTTGGAGCCTTCGACGCCGTACCTCTGCAGGCAGATCGAGCGCGTCAGTTCGCTCACGGCGATGACCCGCGTCGAGGCGTGCATGCCGCGGCGCTCGATGTCGTAGACCTGCTGGTTGACATTCTCGCCCGCCCGGTCGAACTCGGTGGAGTGCACGTGGACGACCAGCGGCCTGCCCGCCACCTGCGAGAGCGCGATCCCCGCGGGGAAGGTCATCCAGTCGTGCGCGTGGATGACGTCGAAGCGCTCGTTGCGGCACATGGCGACGACCAGACGCGCGTAGCGCTCGACGGCGATCATCATGTCGCCGTCGTAGGCGGGCCCGCCGCCGGCGCCCCGTCCGCCGGAGGGGTCCACCACGCCGGGCATCGCCGACTCGCGCACGGTCCCGCCGAGCGCGCCGGCGATGGCCGCGGCCTCGCGGAGCACCGGGGGCGCGTGACCCGCGGCGCCGGGCTCTCGCACGCCGACACCGGCGAGCGCGTTGAGCAGGTCCATCCAGTGCCGCCCGCTGCCCTCCCATGCGTCCACCATGCCGCCGGGATACGGGCTGAAGAACGAGGCCGGCACGGACCTGAAGACGGTGTGCTCGAAGCCCTCGATGCTCGCGCCGGGCTCGAAGTCGGGGGGCAGACCCTGGCCGGCGAAGTCGGCGCCGTTGCGCTTCACGGTGCGAGAGCCGATGCCGAAGGACTCGACGCGCCGCGAGGAGGACTCCGCCGCCCGGGGTTCGGGGCTGAGGAGCTTGACGTGGGCGGCGTGCCCGCCCGCGCCCGCGCCGGTGTGGACGCGGTCGATAGCGCGCGGCAGGACGAAGATGACTTCCTGCCCGAGCCGGTCGAGCGCCTTGGTCAGGCCGTAGCACGCGGTGCCCAGGCCCCCGGCGATGAACGGCGGGAACTCCCACCCCAGCATGAGCACGCGCATCGTCTGCTCCGTTTCCGCGTGAGACCGGGTGGGCGGCGTCGGTGCCGGGGAAGGGTTCGCGGGAGGACGGTTCGCCCCGGAGATTCCGGCGCGACGCAGACCGCGCATCGGCGACCATCGCCACGCGACCCGAGAAAGAACTGCGCTCGCTGGCCGAACTGACCGACGGTTGGCGCGACCGTGCCGAGGACCTGCTCGACTCGGACCCCGGCAACTGGGCCGAGTCCGTTCTCG
>CALMQD010000603.1 GCA_937871415.1 uncultured Phycisphaerales bacterium
GCCCGCCACGAATCCAGAAACGGGAAGGGTGTCGTTGATCGGACTCTCCCGCGATGATGGCGGTCTGTTCGTTTCGAAGCGCGACTTGGCGACCCTGCAGTTGGTGGACGCAGGCGTCCCGAACAAAGCCGTTGACCCGACCACAGGCGAGTTACTGATCACTCCTGGCAAGCCGGTGGACTACAGGCCCAAGCGATGATCACACGTGGAGCCGAAGCCATGAACCAAGTCATGCAACGCCCGATCCGGATGCGCAGGCCGGCGTTCACGCTGATCGAACTGCTTGTGGTTATCGCGATCATCGCGTTGCTCGTGAGTCTTCTTCTGCCCGCGCTGAAATCCGCCCGTCAGGTTGCCTGGGCGGTGGTCTGCTCCTCCGCGCAGAAGCAGTACGCGATCGGATTTTCGGCTTACACAAACGACTGGAAAGAGTATTGGCCGGGGCCGAACACCTCGGGGGCGTTTGTGCAAACGTCAACAGGCCCGTTGCAAGTCATCCGCGATACGACTCCCAGCACACCGGTCTCGTCACACGACTGGATCAGCCCGATGATGGGCGACACCGCAGGACTCTCTAGGAATCGAGCCCAGCGTACCGTTCAGATTTTCAAGCGGTACGGGTGCCCTGCCGCCCGCCAGCAGAGCGTTGTGTATCCGCAGAGCATGGGAAGCCCGGACAAGCCGGAGTTCGACGCGCTTGCCGCCTCTCAGGGACTGGGTCAGGTCAGTCACCTTTCTCCGGCTTCGTTTCATTACTTCCCCGACCAGGCAACTGCCGACCGCAACAAGTACGACGGCTTTCCATTGATGTACGGGTTCACAACGCCGGTCGAGGTATTCAAAGGCTTCCGCCCGCGGATCTCCTTGGTCGGAGTGCAAGCGTCGAACAAGATCTTCAGCGCGGACGGCACTCGGTACTACGACTCTGCCGCGGGTCGCCTCGACTATGACATCAGCCCGAATCCTGACATCTACGGCTCATTCACGGATTCCGGCCCGATTTTCCACCGTTCGACAGCCTATGGCCGCAACGGCCCTGCGGGCGCTCGTGCCGTGGCGACGCTCACGTATCGACACCCCGGCCAATCCATCCGCGCGTTGTACTTCGACGGGCACGTCGGATCAATGACCGACAAGCAGTCGTGGAAGGACGCTACGCCGTGGTATCCCGGCCAGAGCAAGTTCACCGGCGGCGATGCGACGCCCGAGTCCGCGGCGTTCCACCAGGTCGGCGACATCCTGCCGTAGGGATTCGCGCCGCGCGGCCTTCGCCCTTTTCCGCTTCCCTCTGGCTGTGTCCTGATCGCAAGTGGCCTCGCCCGCCTCGCGCCAAGCGAACCGGGGCTTGTGGCTGTCGCTTGCGCAAGCCCAAGGGCCGAGAACCGAACGGCGCGGTTGAATTGAGGCGCAAGGCCCGATGGGCAATCGGTTTGTGCACCTCTGAGCCCCACCATTCCGGGGCTTCTTTACACGATCTTGACCACTAGCGGGGATTGGCTGTTGGTCCTTCCCGGGGCGTCGCGTATTCTTCGTGTTAAGACGCACGTCCCATGGTCGTGGGAGTTTTCGGACGCTCGTCTTCGCAGCCGCGGGTTACGGGTTGGTCGTCAACTTTGTGCAAAGCCCATCGTCAAGGACGCGATCGGGCACGGCTGTCGGCGGTGTCGCAGGAACGCGTCTTGACCGAACATTCAACTCGCGCGCGCGAGTTCTGAACGAGGAAGCGGACCCCTCAGATCGGTGAATCACCACTCGAAGGAGGAAGACAGGATGCGAGTAGGCAAACTTCTGTGTACGGCGGCGCTGGCCATGCTCGGCTTCGCCGGCGCGGCGAACGCTCAGGTCGTCATCAGCCAGTTCTACGGGGGTGGCGGAGCGACGAGCGGAAGCCCGACGTACAACCAGGACTTCATCGAGCTCCACAACAAGGGTCAATGCCCGGTTGTCGTGCCCGCGGGCGGCTGGTCGGTGCAGTACGGTTCGGCCACCGGCAACTTCGGCAACAGCGGAAACATCGCGACGATCCCGGCGGGGACCGTCATTCCCGCGGGCGGGTTCTTGCTCGTCGTCGGCGCGGCCCCTGGCGGTACCACGACAGGCGCTCCGCTTCCAGTCGCTGGCGACATCACCAGCGCGATCAATGCGGGCGGGGTCAACGGCAAAGTCGCGTTGATCACCGGCACCGCGGGGCTTGGGAATGCCACTTGTACCGACGCTCGCATCATCGACGTGCTGGGCTTCGGCACGGCCAACTGCGGCGAGGGCGGCTCGCCCATCGCGGCGCTCAGCACGACGACCGCTGCGATCCGCAATGCGAACGGTTGTGATGACACGGGCAGCAACGTCGCCGACTTTACGATCGGTACTCCGATTGCGCCCCGGAATTCCTCCAGCGCTCCTGTGCTCTGCGTCGCGACTCCGATGGGCGCGTGCTGCGTGAACGGCAACTGCAACGGCGTAACCGACGAGAGCTCGTGCGTCAACGGGTTCGGCGGTACGTGGTTCTGCTGTGAAACCTGCGGCCCAGTCGTTTGCCCGGGCGCTCCGGGGAGAAAGGATGCGCTACCTGGCACTGGCTGTGC
>CALMQD010000604.1 GCA_937871415.1 uncultured Phycisphaerales bacterium
GCCGGAGCAGTTGCGGCGCGATACGGGCGGGCCCAAGGACGCGGACATGCTCGCCTCGCTCGAGACGCTCGAGGGGGAGTTGAGCGGGCTGCGGATCGAACATCGCGCGGCGCTGGTGCGGAACGTGCAGGAGGGGCAGTTCCACAAGGGTGAAGCGTCGGTGGTGCAGATCGTGGCGCGGAAGGCGGGCGTGGAAGGGGTGTGAAGCGTGATCCGCAAACTGCGTTCAGGCGCATACCGGCTGTACTCGCGGAGAGTAAACCCGAGGACCGGGAAGCGGCGCAACCTGGGCACGTCTGGGACGCTCGAAGAAGCGCGGCGGCACGAGCGCGAGGTGCAGTTCTTCAAGCGGCGCGGGCGCTGAGCGAACCGGCTTCGGCCGTGGGGGTCAGTGCGCCGGCGGGCCGGGGGACGACGATCCGGAGGTGGTGGCGGCCCGCGCGTGCGCATCGGCGAGGACCTGTGCGGCGCGGGAGAGCCCTTGCCCATCGAGCACGGAGCCGAGGGCGGCGAGTTGCTCGGAAAGGGCGTCGCCGGCGAGTGGGCGGAGGCGGTCGATAGCGCGGGCGCACGCGGCGCGATTGCCCCCGACGGCTTCGATCGCGACAGCGTCGGTCGCGATGGCCCGGTCGGCTGGGCTGAGAGCGGCGGCCTTGCGGATGGCGGCGAGAGCGGGTGCGGTGCGCCCGTCGGCGATGAGGAGGCGAGCGAGTTCGGCATGGACCGAGCCGTGGCGTGTTTCGCGGGAGGCCAGGCGGTCGAGGAGCGCGACGGCGTCGTCGAATCGGCCGTCCGCGATGAGCGCATCGACGACGGCGCGCCGGCTGTCGGCGTGCCGCGGGTGGGTATCGACGTGTCTCAGGAGCCAAGCGGTGGCTTCGGTGGGGCCTTGCGCCTCGGCGAGTGCCGCGGCGTAGAGCCGGGCCAGGTCGTCGTCGGCGTCGTCGCGGTCGATCGCGCGTCGGGCGGTACGAGCGGCTTGCAAGGCCTGGCCGGAAGCGAGCAGGAGCCTTGCGGCGGCGGCGTCGGCGCCGGGGGTGCTCAGGAGCGCGATGCCGCCGTCCGAGAGCGGGCCGGCGAGGCGGTAGATGTCGAGGGCGCGCCGGGCCAGGGTCGGGTCGAGGCTGGAAGGGGTGTTGCCTGCGGTACTCCGCGGGGGCGCGATGACGGCGCGGGACATGATCGCCGCGGCGCGCCGGTGGAGGACCTGTACCGTCGCAGCCTGAGCAAGCAGGATGCACCAGCCCAGGAAGAGCGCGAGGACGAGGCATCCCGCCGGGCGGACTGCGTCGGCGCGTTTGAGTTGAGCGCCGAGGAAGCGGACGTTGGGCGCGCTCAGCAGGCGCAGGCAGGCGACGGCCGCGGCGGCGGTGCAGATGGAGAGTCCGACGGCCATGAGCATGGGGATCAGGCCGTAAGCACCGCGCGCGGCGAAGAACGTGGCCAGGCCGGCGCCGGTGGCGGTCGCTTCTTCGGCGAGTGAGAGGGAGAAGGAGTTGATCGCGCGCTGACCTCGAAGTGACTTGATGGCGGCGGGGGTGGTGAACCCGAGCGACAGGGCGTGCTGCGGGCAGACGCTGACGCAATCGAGCGAGCGGACGCAGCGGCTGTTGACGATCGAGCCGTATCGGTTGACCTCGTCCATGACGCGGACGCCGACGGAGCAGGATGCGGTGCAGAGCCCGCACCGGTCGCAGAGCGCCGGATCAACGACGACGGAGACGGGCGCGAGTTTCTCGGCGGGGTCGAGGAGGCCGGCGTAGGGGCAGCCGTAGCGGCACAGGGCGCGTGAGCCGAGGAAGTAGACGCTCGCGACGCCGCAGACGAGGAGGAAGGGCACGGCGACGTACCAGCGCGTGGGCAGTCCATTCCAGAAGTCCTCGGTCATGAGGTGGTTGGTCAGGCCGGGGAATGCGTGCCATGGTCCGATCCAGGCGAGCGCATCGGGGTAGAGGTGCTGCAACACCGGGGCGAGGAGTTCACGCCGAAACGTGGGCCAGACGAACATGTAGAGCGCGAGCGCGGTGGGGGCGAGGCCGAGCCAGCGGGCGCGGAAGGGTGGAGGGCGGTGCCCGAGTTTCCCCAGAGCCCAGGCGCAGAGGTCCTGGAGTGCGCCCATGTGGCAAGCCCAGCCGCAGAGGAATCGCCCGAAGAGCAACGAGACGATGATGGCCGCGCCGAAGACCAGGACGCCGCAGGTGACCTGCCCGGCTTCGAGGGTCTTCATGCTGTCGGACATGACGGCCGGGGAGATGGAATAGCCGGTGATGAGCCAGTGGGCGATGTGGGCGAGGATGAGCAGGTGGACGCCGATGAGGGTGGCAACCCGCCATCGGCGCAAACGCGGCGTCGGGCGTGACGCCTTGAGGACGGGCAGGGATACGCGCTTGGGAGGTGCGGAGCGTGCCACGGTTCGGCGCCTAGGCGGTGGGGATGGTGAGCGGCAATGCGTCGAGCGGGGGTGTGAACGAGTGCGAATATAGCGTGCGGGCGCTAAAAAGCAATAAAAAGGTATGGTTATACGGTATTGATATGCAAGGTGGCGCCGTTGGCCGTCGGAGTTCGTGGCGCAGGTGCGTGCGCGGCGGCGCGAGCCTCGGGGATTTGCCGGAACTTCACCCGACCCCGGCGGGTGCGACGGGCCGGGGCGATACGCTGCGGGTGCGCTTCCATTCCTTCATCCGTTCGTCCCAGGAGTCACCGATGAGCATCCAGACCCTCGCGCGGCAGTTTGTGGAGATGTGCAATCAGGGGAAGAACTTCGACGTGATGCACTCGATGTATCACCCCGAGATCGTCTCGGTGGAGGGCGACGGGAAGCAGACCGCGGGGAAGACGCCGGTGATTCAGAAATCGGAGCGCTGGGCGGCGGCGAACACGATCCACGGCGAGAAGGTGCTGGGTCCGTACTTCAGCGGGCCGGATGAGTTTGCGGTGCACTTCACGTTCGAGGTAACGCCGAAGGCCACCGGCCAGCGCGTGACGCAGCAGGAGGTCGGCCTGTACACGGTCAAGGGTGACCAGATCGTGCGCGAGCGGTTCTTCAACTCGGGGACTTGGTGAGCCTGAATCGCGGCGGGGGAGGCGTGTGAATGTGATTGGGGGAGGGGACTACGGGCGGCGGATCGGGAGCTGGATCCGCAGCGCGAAGTCGTGCGCCGTGAAATCGGTGGGGCGACCGATCCAGGCTTCAAACGTCGGTTGGTCGTCCGGGACGTAGCCGCTGCGCGGGAGCCACGTGGAATAGAGCCATTGGAGCGCGCGGTATTCGAGGTCGATCGAGCCGCGGACCTCGACCTCGGCCACAAGCATGGCGGGGAACCGGAATTGTCCGATCTCGCCGGAAGCGTGCCCGAGTGCGCTGCCGGGGCATTCGACGGCGGCGTGGTAGATGCAGTCCTTGAGCGCGGTGACGTGCGGGTCTTCCCATTGGTAGCCGAGCCACGGGTTGTCGGCGCAGTCGTGCCGCTGGGCCCAGCGCATCAGGCGCTGGAGCGCGCGGAGCACGGCGTCGGAGCGGTAGGGGTTGAGGACGCGGATATAGGCGACGGTGCGAGGAGGGAGTGAACGGATCACGACCCTGAATCCGTCCGGGTTCGCGCCGGGCGGGAGGCGCTGGAGGCGGTGGTTACGCCCGGGCGGAGTGGGGAGGTCGAGCAGTTCGCGCTGCTGCGACTCGAACCAGGCGCGGGCGTCGAAGGCGCTCGGCGGGACGCCGAAGCGTTGCCGGAAACTGCGGGAGAAGTCGGAGGAGGAAGAGAAGCCGCAGGCCAGTGCGATGCGGGTGAGTGGTTGACGGCGCGGGTGCGACATCATCGCCAGCGCGCGCTCGAGGCGGATGCGTTTGATGAAGTCGGCGGGAGTCTCGCCGACGATCCCCTGGAAGACGCGGTGGAAGTGGAAGGGCGAGAGGCAGGCGACGCGGGCGAGCCGGTCGAGGCGAAGGGGCTTGTTCCAGTGCGTGACGATGTGGTCGATCGCGCGGTTGACGCGCTCGACGTAGGAGAGAGTGGTGGCGGGCTGGGCGGGCTTTCGGATTCGCAAGATCTGTCAAGCCGCGGAAACACGCGGCGTTATGCTTGTTGTCAGGACGGGCGGGTCGGGTCGATCGAGCGCGGTGGCGGGCGAAGGAGCATACACGTGAAGGCATGGATTGTGGCGAGCGTGGGCATCATCGGCGCGGGGATCGGCGCGGCGCTGGCGGCGCCGGAGTCCAAGGCGGAGCCGGCGACGCCGGGACAGACCGCGGCGGAGAAGACGGAGGGCGGGGGGCGAGCGAAAGGAGACGACGGAATGAGACTGGGCGCGTTCTCGGTGAGTCTGGCGGTCAAGGACATCCAGAAGTCGCGCGAGTTCTATGAGAAACTGGGGTTCACGGCGGTCGGCGGGAACCAGAAGCAGAACTGGCTGATCATGCGGAACGACACGACGACGATCGGACTGTTCCAGGGCATGTTCGACCGGAACCTGCTCACGTTCAACCCGGGCTGGGACGCGGCGTGCAACACGCTCGAGTCGTTCCAGGATGTGCGGGAGATCCAGAAGGTGCTCAAGGATCGCGGCCTCACGCTCACGACCGAGGCGGATGCGTCGACGACCGGGCCGGCGAGCCTGACGCTTGTGGACCCCGACGGGAACCCGATCCTGCTGGATCAGCACGTGGCGAGCCCGAAGAAGAAGTGATGCCCGGCCGGTGAGCAGAAGTGCCGACTACTCGTCGTCCGGTCGCTGCGCCTGCGCCGCGGCCCAGGCCTTTACGATCTTCCCGAAGGCGGAGCGGCGCGAGGCGAACTCGGTTTCACTCGTGAAGGTGATCGAGGCGCGGTCGGCGGAGTGCCAGTGAAGCAGCCCGCCTTCGTCGGGAACTCGATCCTTGAGCGCAACGTCGCGGCGGACCTTGGCGCCGCAGTGCAGTACCACGAGGACGCAGTTGTTGCGGTAGACGTTGACGGTGGCGAACCAGCCGCGGAGGTAGAAACTCGGGCTGTTCCACTTCACGCCTTCGGTAGCGCTTGGGCATGCCTTCAAAATGGTGGCTCGGATCGCGGAGACGAGGGGTCTCAGTGGATGATTCATCGCGCGGATGAGGCGCTCGACGGCGGCGGGGTCGTCGTACTCAGCGGGCTTTGCGGGCGCGGCTTTGGGCGGCTTGCGCTGGGCGGACTTGGAGGCCTTGCGCCGCGCGGGCTTTTTCGGAGCCGTGGTCATCTTGCGCGTGGTTCTCTTCCTGGTCGGCATGGGCGGAGGCTGCGTGTGGTAAGGGGGCGGCGAACGCGGGGCGGGGGATTGGAATGAAGCCTGGGAGGAGGGGGAGTTAAACGATCGTGTGGACGATGCCGCCGTCGCAGCGGAGGGCGGCGCCGTTCGTGGCCGCGGCGAGAGGACTGCAGACATACGCGATGAGGGAGGCGATTTCCTCGACGGTGGCGAAGCGGCGGAGGAGTGAGGCGGGTCGGACGGAGTTGAAGAACTCCTGTTCGAACTGGTCGAAGGGTTTGCCGGCGGAGAGTTTGTCGACGAACTCTTCGACGCCCTCCGACTTGGTGGGGCCGGGGAGGACGGAGTTGACAGTGACGGCGGTGCCCTTGGTGAGTTCGGCGAGGCCGCGGCTCACGGCGAGTTGGGCGGTCTTTGTCATGCCGTAGTGGATCATCTCGCTGGGGATGTTGATCCCGGACTCGCTCGAGACGAAGACGATGCGGCCCCAGTTGCGCTTGAGCATTCCGGGGAGGTAGGCGCGGGAAAGTCGCACGCCGCTGAGAACGTTGACCTCGAAGAAACGCGTCCACTCCTCATCGGAGATCTGATCGAAGGGCTTGGGGTCGAAGATGCCGAGGTTGTTGACGAGGATGTCGGCCTCGGGCACCGCGGCGCGGAGCGCCTCGGCGCCGGCGGGCGTGGCGAGGTCGGCGGCGACGCCGGACA
>CALMQD010000605.1 GCA_937871415.1 uncultured Phycisphaerales bacterium
CGAGCACCTCGCTCAGCAGGCTGGCCGCGTACCGGCGCTGGTCGGATGACGACGGCGCCTCGGTGATCATGATGAGGTAGGCGCGGGTCACTTTGTCGCTGCGGACGTCGAACGACCGGTCCGCGAGCTTGATGACGCCGTGATCGCGCTTGGCGTTCGTGCGCTTCCATGAGCCGCACAGAGTGTTCACCTGGTCGACGACGCGGTCGAAATCGAGGCGACCGGCGAGCGCCACCACGGTGTTGTCCGCGGAATACCGGGCTTCGAAGTACTCACGCATCTGCCCGGCGGTGAGCGCGGTGATCGTGTCCTTGGTGCCCAGCACCCGGTGCCCGAGCGGATGGGCACCGTAGTACTCCTCCATTGTGCGCTCGTAGAGCACCCAGAACGGATTGTCCTGGTACATCGCGATCTCTTCGAGGATGACCTTCTTCTCCGTATCGAAGTCGTCCTGACGCAGCGCCGGACGCATCATGTCCGCCAGCACCTCGTTCACGCCCCCGGCCCCCAGCAGGAACTCCGGCAGCACCGTCGCGTGGAAGCAGGTCATCTCCCCGCTCGTGTACGCGTTGTTCTTCGCGCCCAGCCGGTCGAACGCGCGGTTGATGTCGTCGGCCGAGCGCCTCGGCGTTCCCTTGAACATCATGTGTTCGAGGAAGTGCGAAACACCCATGACGGGCGTCGTCTCGTCGCGCGCCCCGGTCTTCACGAAGTACCCCACCGCCGCCGAGTGCGCCCGCGGATCAACCTCCGCGATGACCGTCAGCCCGTTGTCCAGCCGCGCCCGCCGAAAAGTCACGCTCATGCCGATAGGATAGCGGCGGGGCGAATACGCTGGCGCTCCCCCGCCCCCGACATCCCGCTCTCGCACCGAGGTCGCCCGTGCACCACGCTCAACACGCCTTGCTTATGTCCCTCGCCGGAAGCGCCCTCCTGCTCGGCGCGTGCGCCGGCCCCGGCCACGATCACGAATCCGCCAAGCGGCGACACGACGCCATGATCCTTGACCAGCAGCAACGCCCCACGGGGCTCATCTTCGCGAGCGTCACCGACACCCCCGGCGGGCGAGAGTCGCGCTTCGCCTATTACGTGCCCCGCATCGCCCACGAGCAGGTGACGCCCCTCCCGATGATCGTCTTCCTCAACGGCTCGGGCGAGTGCGGCACCGACGGCGTCCGCCAGACCACGCAGGGCCTCTTCCCCGCCGTCCTCAACCGTCCCGACGACTGGCCCTTCATCATCGTCTTCCCCCAGAAGCCCTCGAGCGACTCGGAGTGGGAGGACCACGTCTCGTTGGTCAAGGCGTGCATGGACTTCGTCCGCGCTCGGTACAGCATCGACGAGCGGCGCGTCTACCTCACCGGGCTCTCCCAGGGCGGGCACGGCACCTGGATGATCGCGTCGATGATGCCCGGCGCCTTCGCCGCCATCGCGCCCGTCTGCGGCTACGGGCCCGGCGGCTACGGCGTCGAGGCCGACCCCGCCTCGCTCGACAAAGTCGCCGCGTCCCTCGCCGACACGCCCGTCTGGGCCTTCCACGGCGACAAGGACGACGTCGTCCCCTGCGCCCAGACCAAGTCCATGATCGACGCCATCCGCCGCCGGCGCGAGTCCAGCGCATCGCTCGCGCCCGCCGACCGTCAGCGCCTCGCGGCCGATCCGCTGCTCCGCATGACCATCTACCCCGACCTCAACCACGGCTGCTGGGACCGCGCGTACCGCGTGGGAACCTCCACGCCCGACGCCCCGAGCGAGTCCATCGCGCAGTGGTTCCTCCGCTTCCGGCGCGACGCCCCGACCGATCGCTGAGCCCCGAAGCGAAGCGCCGGGCCCGGCAATCAAAGAAAGCACCCCGCGGGCTTCTCGGCCCACGGGGTGATGTCAACGAACTCGGTTGCTTCAACCGAGAGGTGCGTCAGTCAACGCCGGCGCCGGGCCGCCAGCAGCCCGCCCAGGCTCAGCAGGCCCACCGAGGCCGGCGTGGGGACCACCACCGCGGCAGAAACCTCGCTGAGCACCACCGGGATCGGGTCGCGCGTTTGGATCCGCAGCGTGAAGTCGTAGCGCCCCGTCGCGAAGGGGTTGAACGAGACCGACGGCGCCGTCGACCCGGCCACGCTCAGGAAGAGCGGATCCGTCCAGAACGAAAACGCGAGGTTCTGGGAATCCTGGATGAGCGACGAACTCGCCGGCGCGCCGGCGGCGAGCGCCGCCGCACCGTAGTTGTACGTGCGGGCGTCCACACCCGCCGACGGGTCCCAGTCGATCGTCAGGAACACGTCGGTGTTGCCCAGGTTCCTGCCCGACGTGCCGTCGATGTCGAGGTTCGCCGAGAGCAGGTAATCCCACTTCGCCACGCCCGCGGGCGGGAAGGCGCTGAGGCCCGGCGCGACGCCGTACTCGCTCTGCGCGATGTAGTCCTGTCCGCCCAGGAATCGGTAGATCGCGCTCAGACCCGTCTGAGCGTTGTTCTGCGTGTCGGTCACGAATCCGATGTTCGGAATGCCCGAGCCGATCAACAGATTCGGCGTTGCGGGAAGCACGTTGGTGTTGTACGCGATGGCGCCGTACGAAGCCGACGTCCAAGCGCCGGCGGCCAGACAGGCCGCCACGAAACTGCGGTAACGCATCTCTCTCTCCTTGCTTGATGTCTCGATCCGAAACCCGGTGGTACTGAACTCACACAATACTCGGTTGTCATCGCGTGTCGAGCGGAATTCCCCGCATTCCCGCGGGTGGCGCGGAACCCTCCGAAACGCGACCGCGGCACGCCCGGCTTCCGTCCGCCCAGCCCCCGCGCGTACGCCGTGAGTCCGACAGAATGGAAAGCGCCCCGCGCGCTGCTCGGCCCGCGGGGCGTACGTCAGGCTCTCAGCCGCCCGGGGCGCGGCGTCTTAGCGCCGACGCCGGGCCGCCAGCAGCCCGCCCAGGCCCAGCAGGCCCACCGAGGCCGGCGTCGGGACCACGGCGTACACGTTCCGCCAATAGGCGTCGTAGCCGCTGTCGGTGAGGGTCGCGGCGTTATCGGCGTTGCCGAAGTTGAACGCCTCGAGGAACACCGTCTGCAGATCCGTAAACCCGGCGTCGGAGTACGACGCGCCGCCGTTGCTCGCCACCAGCATCCCGTTGATGTAGTAGTCGTGCGACGTGCCCGTGTTGATGATCTGGAACGAGTTGTACTGGTCGGCCAGCACCGGCACGTTCAGGTCCGTCCAGCCGACGGTCGAATCCCACGAACGGAAACGCGGCACGAAGTTCGCCGCGTTCGGGTTGAAGCCGTCGTTCGGATCGTTGTTGATGAAGCCGACGATCACGTACCGGGCGTCATTCTCGACCGGGTTGTTGTCGCGGGCCCAGAGGTCCGAGCGGCGCAGCGTGCCCGGCGTCAGCCACGAGCCCGGGATGAACAGCTCGCCGCCGACTTCCCAGTTGCCCGACACCGAAGCGCTCGTCTGACGCCCCTGCGTGTCATAGAACCCGCTGTTGAAGGAGGCGTTGCGCAGGTTCCGACGGTCCGCGTTGCGGATGCCCAGGCGCAGCGCATCGCCGCCCAGGGGGTCCGTCGCGCCCGGTGTCCACTCGCCCGGGGCGTAACGGTCCTGCGCCCACGGCGACGGCGCAGCAAACGTGCCCGCGGCGCCCGACTCGAAGAACGTCGCCGCCAGCGCGCCCGACGCGGCCAGGCCCACCACCGACACGCCCACAAAAACACGATTCATCATCTCTCTCTCCTCTCAGTTCAGAATGCGCCGTTCCACGAACGGCCGACCACGCCCGACAGAGCGCCGGACGAAAATGCCCCGGCCGGCCTCTCGGCCGCGCCGGCACGCTCCGAGTTTCTGTCCGCCCACCCCGGTCCGGCGCGATCTTCGGGCCGGCCGTGCTGCGTTCGCGGCATCCGGGCCGTTACGCCTCGCGCAGTCTATGG
>CALMQD010000606.1 GCA_937871415.1 uncultured Phycisphaerales bacterium
TCTCGCGGATCTTCCCCACGCGCTCCTTGTTCAGACGATCGCTCTGGACCAGGAATCCCACGAACCCGCCCAGGGCGAGCACGTTCGCCACCGCCAGAACACTCAGCATGGTCCACAGTCGCTTCATGATGCTTCACCCGCCGCGCCGGCGCCCGCAACCCGCTCGGCGATCATCCGCCGCACGTGTGCGCCCGTCGCGATCTCGTCCACTTCCGCCGCTTCCTTCCGCTCGCGCTCCAGGCGCCACTGGGCGTATCGGCGATCCTTGAGCAGTTGCACCGCCTTTCGGGCCGTCGTCGCCTTGAGCAGTTCGCCCCGGGCCGCTTCCAGGCGCTTGAGCGTCCCCGCCAGCGCCAGCGCCGTGCTCTGCGCCTGCACCAGCAGCGCCAGCGTCGCGCCCGCCTGGAACCGCACGTCCCGCACCACCACCGTCGTCCCGTCGCGCCCCAGCCGCCCGCGCAGCTCGCCCTTGGCGGCCTCGATCTGGCCCTGGATCTCGCGCAACCGGTTCTCGAGCGCCACGCGCTCGCCCTCGATCATCGCCACGCGGCGCTGCTGCTCACGCTCCTGGCGCTCGCGCTGCTCGAGCACCGGCTGCAACTGGAATCGGAAGCCCCTGGCCATCTCGCTCCTTCCGCCTCACAGGCGCAAGCGCGTCACGCCCGCTTGCCCGACAACTGCGCGATCGCCGCCCCCGCCTCGACCGCGATCTTGACCATCCGCCCCCGCGCCTGCTCGAACGACGCTTTCACCTGCGCGCTCAAGACGGTCTCGCCCTTGCCCTGGCGCAGCAGGTCGTTGATCGCCTCCTGGTACCGGATCGCCACGTCCGCGACCGGGTTCGAGCCCTTCGCGTACGCGCCGATCTGCACCAGGTCCTCAACCTCTTTGAACTTGGCGAGCAGCCGGATCAGTTGCTGCCGCGCCGCCACGTGCGCCTCGTCGCACACGTCGCCCGCCACGCGCGACACCGAGTCCAGCACGTCGATCGCCGGAAAGTGCCCCCGCTGCGCCAGCCCGCGCGACAGGATGATGTGCCCGTCGAGGATGCCGCGCGCGGCGTCGGCGATCGGGTCCGTCATGTCGTCGCCCTCGACCAGGATCGAGTAGATCCCCGTGATCGATCCCCCCTTGCGGGCCGCGCCGCTCCCCGCACTCCCGTCGCTCTCCTGCACCGCCCCCGCGCGCTCCAGCATCCGCGCCAGCGCCGAAAACACGCTCGGCGTGTACCCCTTCGTCGCCGGCGGCTCGCCCACCGACAGCCCGATCTGCCGCTGCGCGTGCGCGAACCGCGTGACCGAGTCCATGATGAGGGTCACGTCGCGCCCCGCGTCCCGGAAGTACTCGGCGACGGCGCACGCCACGTGGGCGGCCCGCACGCGCAGCAGCGGGCTCTCGTCGCTCGTCGCCGCGACCACCACGCTCCGCGCCAGCCCTTCCTTCCCCAGCGCGTGCTCGATGAAGTCGCCCACCTCGCGCCCGCGCTCGCCGATGAGCGCCACCACGCTCACGTCGCTGCTGCTCTGTCGCGCGATGTTCCCCAGGAGCGTGCTCTTGCCCACCCCCGGGCCCGCGAAGACGCCCATCCGCTGCCCCCGCCCCAGCGTCGTCATCAGGTCCACCGCCCGCACACCCGTGTAGATCGCCGACCTGATCCGCGCCCGCTCCAGGGGCGTCAGCGGCTCGGGGTCCACCGCGCGCAGCACCGTCCGCTCCGGCGGCGGCTTGTGGTCCAGCGGCCTCCCCAGCCCGTCGATCACCCGCCCCAGGAGCGTCTCGCCCACCGCCATCGACTGGCTCGCCTGCAGCCCGATCACGCGATCGCCCGGACGAATGCCGGCCGTCGTCCCCAGCATCATCACGATCGCCCGCCCCGCATCGAAGCCCACGATCTCGCCCAGCCCCGCGCTGCGTCCGGCGCCGTTCCCGCCGCCGCCAAGAACGCCCGCGCCGGCCCCCCCACGCTCACCCCCGCCCGACACACGCACGAGGCTCCCCACCGGCATCGGCAGTTCATCGACCAGGAGCGTCAGCCCGCGCAGCGCCGCGACCCGCCCGACGACGCGCATCGGCTGCAACTGGCGCACCGTCTGGATCTCGGCCTCGAGCCCGATCACGCGCCACCTCGCACGCCGCCCGGGATCAGCGCCTCGACGATCCGCGAGAGCTGCGTCTCGATCGTCGCGTCAATCTCCCCCCCCCCCCCCCCCCCCCCCCCCCCCCCCCCCCCCCCCCCCCCCCCCC
>CALMQD010000607.1 GCA_937871415.1 uncultured Phycisphaerales bacterium
GACGAGCACGCGCGGCGGGGCACGATCGACGTGCCGCGGTTCCTGGCGCGGCGAGCGTTCAAGATCTACCCGGCGTTCTTTGCGATGATCGGCGTGTCGGTGGTGATGGGGGCCACGTGGTTCGGGCCGGCGATCCCGCTGGTCGACCGCGACGGCCCGCCGGTGCGCCAGTTGTGGCCGGAACTGGTGTTCATGCAGTCGTACTTTCCCGGGGTGTGGATCCACACGTGGTCGCTCGCGGTGGAGGAGCACTTTTACATCCTGCTCCCGGTGGTGCTGTGGTGCGTGTTCCGCTGGTCAGCGCCGGGAGGGCGGGGCGCCGGGCACGAGGTCGGCGCATCGCCGGGCCTGCCTCGGGCGCTGGCGCTCGCGGGCGTGCTGGCGGTGGGCGCGCCGCTTTTGTGGCGGAGCGAGGGCGTGGTGCGCTGGCCGGTCGACGCCTCGCCTTCGCAGTTCGGGCTCTATCGCCACCTGCTGCCCAGCCACCTGCGGATGGATGCGCTGGCGATGGGCGTGGCGCTCGCGTGCGTGTGGCGGTCGGCACGCGGGCGCGTGCTGTGGGTTGCGCGGCGGCTGGGGTTCCTGATCGCGCCGGCCGCCGCCTGCGCGATCGTGGTCGTCGTGTCGCGGCCGTTGTCCGACTCGTTCCTGCTCACCTGGGGCCTCTCGATCATCGCGCTGGGTTTCGCGTCGCTGCTCATGCTCACGATCAGCGCGGACGAACTGGGTTGGTGGCGCCGGGTCGGGAGTTTGGGCAGAGAGGGCGGGCCCGGGTTCGCCGCGCGTGTGTTGTGCTCCGTCGTCAAGGGCATGGCCTGGCTCGGGCGCTACTCCTACTCGATCTACCTGTGGCACCTGCCGGTGCGGGCGTGGTCGGTGATCTCGGCGCGGCGGCTCGGGGTGCCCGATGATGGGCTGGCGATGTACCTCGTCAAGGTCGCGGCGGTGTCGGTGGGCGCGGTGGTCGTCGGCGTTTTCGCGGCCAGGGTGGTCGAGGTGCCGGTGCTGATGCTGCGCGACCGGCTTGTGCCGTCGCGCGCCCGCGCGCTGCGCCCGGCGTGCTAAACTCGGCCCCGATGTCGAGCCAGACGCCCGCGTCGACGGGCCCGCAACACCCGACCCCGCCCGTTGCGCCGCCTGAAGCGGCGGGCGGCGCAACATCCGCGGGCAGGTACGCGCCGCTGGACATCCTCCGCACGCTCGCGGTCGTGCTCGTGATGTTCCGGCACAGCGCGATGGCGCCGGGGACGTACCCCGGCTGGCTGCAGTCGGTGCTCAACACGCTCCTGAGCTGCGGCTGGTTCGGCGTCGACCTGTTCTTTGTGCTCTCGGGGTTCCTGATCTCGGGCCTCTTGTTCTCGGAGTACCGCGCGCGGGGCGGGGTGAACATCGGGCGGTTCCTGGTGCGGCGAGGGTTCAAGATCTACCCGGCGTTCTACTTCTTCCTGCTCGTGAGCGTGCTCGTCGAGCGCTTTGTGTACGGCGCACCGGTCAACCTCACGCTCCAGCCGGGCTCGCCCCGCCAACTGTGGCCGGAACTGGCGTTCATGCAGAGTTACTTCTGGGCGTACTGGAACCACACCTGGTCGCTCGCGGTCGAGGAGCACTTCTACATCCTGCTCCCGATCATCCTGGGGTTGCTCGCGTGGCTGAACCGGCGCTTCGGCGAGGAGCCCGACCGGCCCGTGGGATTCAGGCCGCTGCCGGTGGTGTTTTTACTGGTGCTGCTGGGCGCGTTCCTGTGGCGGGCCGAGGCGATCCAGCGGTGGCCGTTCGAGGTCGACAAGCGCTGGTTCCAGATCATCCGGCACATGACGCCCTCGCACATGCGGCTCGACTCGCTCTTCGTCGGCGTCATGCTCGGGTACGGCTACCACTTCCATCGCGCGATGTTCCTGCGGCTGGGCGTTGCGCTGGCGCCGGGATTGCTCATCGGCGCCGCGGCGGGCATCGCCTTCGGCGTGCGCACGCCCCTCGACAGCGCGCCGATGATCCGCTGGGGCTTCCCGATCCTCGCGTTCTCGTTCGCGGCGCTGATCTGGTCGATCCTTTCGCTCGATCAGTCGCGCTGGGGCGGGCGTGTCAAGGCCTCGGTCTTCGGACGCGTCATGGCGAGGCCCGCGGCGCTGTGCGCGTACATCGGTCGGCACTCGTACTCGATCTACCTGTGGCACATCGTCGCGGCGGACTGGGGCACGCGACTGGCGATGAGCCAACTGGGCCTCAAGCCCGGAACGCCGGACCTGTACCTCGTGCGGCTCCTGTGCGTGACCGTCGGGGCGTGCGCGATCGGGATTCTCGCGGCGAAACTGGTCGAGAACCCGGTGCTGCGTCTGCGGGACCGGCTCTTCCCGTCGCGCAGCCGCGCGGTGATCGCGCCCGGTTCGTGAGTCTTCACTGCACCGCGAGTTCCGGTCACTTGCGGTCGATGCGAGAGAGCAGTTCCTTCACCGCCGCCTCCAGCTGGGGGTCCTTGCCCGCGGCCTCGTCCTGGGGCGTCTGTTCCACGGGCACGTCGGGGCGTGCGCCGTTGTTCTCCTGATCGCTGCCGTCGGGCAGGTACCACCCGCGCCCGGGCGTGCGGACGGTGGTGCCGTCGATCAGGCGCTCGGCGCCGGTGGAGATGACGCCGCCGAAGGTGGCGGTGCCGATGAGCTTGCCGCGTCCGATGGTCTGGATCGCGTGGGCGAAGATCTCGGCGTTGGAGAAGGAGTTCTGGTTGATGAGGACGTTGATGGGGCGGGTCCAGGCGTAGATGAGCCGCCGGTCGCGCGGGTAGACGTCGCGGGGCACGTCGGCGGGGTCGAGCCCGCGCGGGATGGTGTAGGCGTGACGCGGCGCGGTGAGGCTGGCGAGCAGGATGTCGGCGGTGTAGCCGCCGCCGTTGTCGCGCACGTCGATGATGAGCCCCTGCTTGCCCGAGGCGGCGGCGTACAGGTCGCGCTCGTACGAGCGCACCGACTCTTCGCCCATGGCCTGGATGTGGAGGTAGCCGAGGCGTCCGGCGCTGAGTTTCTCGACCTGCTCGCGCCGGTGCATGACCTCGTCGTCGTAGTCGGCCTGGTCCCACGCGCCGAACTTCTGCGGCACGATGAGCACGTAGCGGCTCGGCGCGCCCGTCTTGCCCGCGGCCTCGCCCTCGGCGGGCTTGCTGGCGCGGAGTTCGACGAGCGTTTCCTTGTCGGCCTTGCCGGCCATCGCCGCGTCGAAATCGATCGTGGGCATCGAGGCATCGTCCTTGGCCAGGCGCTGGCCATCGATGCTCACGATGACGTCGCCCGGAGAGAGTTTCGTTCCCGGCTCATCGGCGGGCGTGTCGGCGGTGACGCGCACGACCTCGTACCCGCCGGTCACGGGCTTGACCCGCACGCCGAGGTAGCCGGTGTTGACCGGGGGCGCGGTGAACTTGTCGCCGCCCCAGATGCCCGTGTGCGAGCCTTCGAGCTCTCCGAAGAGCAACTGCGTGACGCGGTTGAAGGTCGCGCTCGTGCGCGTGCGGGAGATGAGGTCCGCGTAGCGCTTCGTGAGCGTGTTCCAGTCCAGGCCCTTGAGGGTCGGGTGGTAGAAGCGCTCGCCCAGGATGCGGGCGGCCTCGAGGAACTTCTGGCGCTGCTGCGCCGCGACGTCGATCACGACGGGCGCGTCGATGCCCATCGGCTCGACCTTGCCGCCGGCCTTCGGGGCCAGTTGCGCGACGCCGCCCTTGACGAATGAGACCTTGTCGCCGGTGAGACTCATGCGGACATCGCCGACGTCGCCGGCGACGATCTGCTTGCGGTCCTTGCCCTTGTGGTCGATGCTGACGAGCTGGCGGTCGCCGTCGATGGTCGCGCTGAAGACCACGCGGTCGGCCCCGGGCGTCAGCGCCAGGTCCGCTTCGCTCCCGGCGATGGTCGTCAGCCGGCGCACGCGCATGTACGCGTCGCCGGCGTCGAACTTGAACGGCTTGGGACGGGCGGGCGACTTGGCTTTGCCTTCGTCCTTGCCCTTCTCCTCGTCTTTCTGAGGGTCTTTCTTGTCGTCGGTCTTGCCGTCGGACTTCTCGTCCGCCTTTGCCTCCTCGGCCTTGGGTGTTTCCGGCTTAGGTTCCTCGGGCTTGGCTTCCTCGGCCTTGTCGGTCTTGGGCTTCTTCAGCGCGAGCGGCTTGCGCTTGCCCGCGGCTTCGGCGGCCTTCTTGATGTACTCGTCGAACTCGTACGGCGTCTTGCTCTCGAGCTCCTTGTCGAGCAGCACCATCCACACGTCGACCTCGTCGTCCTGCGAGCCGCGCTCGGAGAGGAACACGAGCACCTTGCCGTCGGCCGAGAGGCGCGGCGAAGCGTCGATGTCCGGGTGCCGCGTGATGTTCACGCCCCAGAAACCGGTCGAGAGTTTCGTCCAGCCCGTGCGGCTGGGTTCTTCGGTGGCCGGTTGGCTCTGGTCGGCTTGGCCCCCGTCGGTCTTGCCCGCCTCGGTTTGTGCCGGTTCGGCGGCCTTGGGCTCGGGGTCGCCGGCGTCGACGATCCAGACGTCGCTGTTGTAGTCGAGGTCGGTGATGGTCGCGAGCACGTGGCGCGCATCGTCCGTCCACGACACCTCGGGGGAGAGAACCGATTCGATCAGGGTCCGCTCGTTCCCGGAGGCGAGGTCGCGCACGATGATGTCGCCGCGTCCGCGCGTGTACATCAGGCGCTCGCCGTCGGGCGAGGGCGCGGGCGACCGAGCGTCGTTGTTGATGAGCACGAGGGGCTCGACCTTGAAGCGGAGCGAGTCGGCCCAGCGCTTGCCGACGTCGGGGCCGTCGTCTTCTTTCTTCTTGTCCTTCTCGCCTTTCTTGGGGGTGTTGTCGGCCTTTTTGTCGTCGGACCGGTCGTCCTCCTTCTTGCCCTCGCCGTTCTTCGGCTCATCCTTGCCGGCGCCTTCCTTCTTGCTTTCTTCCTCGGCTTTCGGGGCGATGTCCTCTCGTGCGAGTTCCACACCGGCGCGGAAGAGGCCGTACGCACCGAGCGGGCGCGGATCGGCCTGGTCGTTCCAACGGCCGACGGGCTCGTCGCTGCTGAAATACAGCCACTGGCCGTCGGGAGACCAGGCCAGGTCGCGTTCGCGCCCGGCGGTCGCGGTGACGCGGCGCGTCGGGTAGCCCTCCTGCGTGGAGCGCACGAACACCTCGCCCCGCGCGATGACGGCGATGGTCTTGCCGTCGGGCGAGAGGGCGGCCTCGCTCACTTCCTTGTCGAGGCTTTTGCGATCGAAGTCGAGGCTCAGCGCATCGGCGCCGGCGTTGAGCGTCATCGCTCGCGGCGATGCGTCGGCGGCGAGATCGAGTGTGTACAGGCGATCCCAGACGCAGAAGACCGCGGTTCGGCCGTCGGCGCTGACGTTCAGGTCGCGCACGCCGTGCGCGAGCGTGTACTGCTCACGCGTCGGCGCGAAGCGCGTCAGTTGCTTGGCCTGCTCGTCGGGCTGGCCCTTGCCCAGCCGCCAGAGGTTGTTCTGGCCGTCGCGGCTGGAGATGAACACGAGCGAGCCGTCGGGCAACTGCACGCCCTCCGCGTCGTTGGCGGGGCTGGTGGTCAGGCGGTCGAACGACCCGTCCCGGAGGTTGAAGCGGTAGAGTTCCTGGTTGCCCGAGCCGCGGTATTTCGGGCGCTCCAGCACGGGGCGGTTGCGTCCGAAGACGATCGAGGCGCCGTCGGCGCTGGCGCGGGGCATCCAGCCGAAGGCGGGCGTGAGTTCCGTGACCGGTCCGCCCACGCCGGTGAACCCTCGGTTCTCGGCGAGCAGCTCCACGCGGTACATGTGCGGCGCCGAGTAGATTGCCGGCGTGCGGTCGCTCGAGAAGTACAGCGCCTTGCCGTCGGCGGAGAACGATCCGAGCCACTCGGCGCGGTCGCTCACGGTAACGCGGCTGACGGGACCGCCCACGAGCGTGCCGCCCGCCTGCGTCAGCGGCATGACGTACAGGTTCCGCGCACCGTCGCGGTCGGATTCGAACGCGAGCATCGAGCCGTCGGGCGAGAAGGCCGAGCGCCGCTCTTCCGCCGGGTGCGAGGTCAATCGCGTCGCCGTGCGGGGCGCATCGGCGCTGGTCGCTTCGGTCGGCGCGACCCACAGGTCTCCGGCCCACGAGAAGACCACCCAGCGGCCGTCGGGGCTGAGGGATGGGAACTCGGGGAAGCCGACCTCGCCGGGACGAGCATCGGAGCCGTCGGGCACGGTGGAGGATGCCGCCCAACGGGTCTCAGGGAGAGTGCTGGGGCCGCCGGTTCCTCCCGACATCCCCGGGTTCTGGGCGACGGTGCACCCTGCGGGGATCAGGGAAAGGCAGGCAAGTTGGAGAATCGCGGCGCGATGCCAGAAGGAGTGGGGAGCGCGGAGGGGCGGGGTCGCATTTGCACAAGTCTCTGCAATCATTGAATTTATGGCCTCTTTAAGACTTCCGATTTGGCCCCTTCGTCGGGGATGAGGATGGGGGCGGAAGGACAGGCTAGCGATTTCCCCGGCACACTTCACGCGGGCCGGTGGGGAGCACATTCCATCCGGTTGGGCATTCAAGGATTCGGGCTCGTGGAGCCCCTTCAACCGTCGTCTTGACAAAAGGTTGGAACTGCGTTGTAGTACAGCGTCGAATCTTGGTGACCCCGCCCCTTGCGGGGTACGTTTGTTGGCTAAGAGCGGCCTTGCACCGGCCCAGCGCCGTCGTGCGAGCGTGGGAGAGGGTCAAAGGACAGTCTGGGAACGGGGGATTTGTCGCCGACGGTCACGGATCGGACAACCGGTCCGCCGAATCGTTCGGCCCGCACCGCAAGAGATCGCCCGCCGCGCCGCGCGGGGTCCAGGGAGTCCGTGAAATGCTGAGCTGGCTGAAGTGCGTGGGGTCGGTGATGGGTCGGTCCCAGGTCCCCGGAGACGTCGAAGCGGATGCGCCGGCCGTCGGGCTGACCCGCGCCGCACGCCGGGCACGCCTGGGGCTGCATGGCTCTGAGGGAGACCTGAGCCGCGGGCTCGAGCACCTCGAACAGCGCCTGGTGCTGTCGAGCGGCGTCGACGTCGTGGGCCCGCTTCCCAACGCGTACACGCAGGGGACAAGCACCTGGCACGGGTTCAACGTTGAAGTCCTGAAGGGCTCGTGGATCATCACCTTCACGCAGCGCCTCTCGCAGCAGGAAGCGACGCAGAAGGCCCAGCAGGTCGCTGCGGCACTGGGCGTCACGCCCGACCTCGTGCGCCCGTCGACGCTGGGGCGGTTCGCGGAGATCCGCACGCGCGGGCAGGTGACCGAGGCCGCGGTCGAGAACGTCAAGGCCTCGCTCCCGTTCGTGCAGCAGATCGAGCCCAACCTGCTCAAGCACTCGGAACTGGTCCCGAACGACCCGCGCTACAACGAACAATGGGCGCTGAACAACACCGGCCAGTTGGCGGGCTATGCCGGCGCCGGCACTCCCGGCGCGGACATCAAGGCGGAGAACGCCTGGAACCTCACCACCGGCTCGGATCAGGTCGTTGTCGCCGTTCTGGATACGGGGCTGGACCTGTTCCACCCCGACATCGTCGCGAACATCTACCGCAACCCGGGCGAGATCCCGGCCAACGGGGG
>CALMQD010000608.1 GCA_937871415.1 uncultured Phycisphaerales bacterium
CGAGAGCACGGAAGAGGGCGCCCCTTCGGCGGTGACGCGCGTCACCGAGACCGCGGGCGCGGGCGAACTGACGCTCGAGAACGTCGGCTCGGGCTCGGGCCTGCTCGACCTGACGCGCGAGGGCGACGACACGTCGCTGGGCGCGGACCTGCTTCAAGATGTGTACAGCGAGCCGGGCGCCGAGGGCGCGCCGGGCGAGAGCGGCACGCAGAGCGCTTCGGGCCTCTTCGAGTCGACGCCGGCGGTTTCGGACGTCTCGCTCGCCGCCGCAGGGAGCGGCGCGGTGGTCATGGCCGCGGCGGAGCCGTACGACGGCACGTGGTCGGGCATCGCGGGTGGCCTCGCGTTCGGCGCGGTGCTCGTGCTGGCGTTCACGGTCGCGGGCGTGATCTTCGGGCTCATCGGCGGGGGTCCGAATCCCGTCGTCGGCCTGGTCGCTTCGAATCTCATGATGTGGATCGGCATCTTCGCCGGCATCGTGATTGTTCCGGCGATCATCGGCCTGCTTGTGGGGCGCAAGACCGGCTGAGCGCGGGCGGTTTCGCCCGGCTTTCCTGCCTGATTCTGATCAGTTGAGATAGGTCTCGTCGCGCCATGCGCCGACGAGTTCGCGCGTGATCGCGCCGGGCGACGGCGCGCTGTCCCCCTGCGCACCGCCGATCGCGCGGCGTTCGACGCGCGTGACGGGGAGCACGCCCCAGGAGGAGTTGGTGAGGAAGACCTCGTCGGCGTCCAGGAGTTCGGCGGGCGCGATCATCTCGCGACGGACCTTCAGGCCGCGGACTTCGCACTGATCGATCGCCCACTGGCGGACGATGCCGGGGAGGACGGGGCTGGGCAGGACGGGCCCGCGCGGGTCCTTCGCGCCGGCGCGGCGCTCGCTCGCGCCGGTCGCGCCGAGGTCGCCGACGTCCTGCCCGGCGTCGGGCGTGTTGGAATCGCGCCCTTCCTCGCCCTGCGCGATGGGCGTGACGACCTCACCGTTCTTGACGAGGAAGACGTTGCTGACGCAACCGCTCAGGACGTGGTTGGTGACGCCGAGGACGATCGACTCCGCGGCGCCGGCGAGCGAGGCGATCTGGAGTTCGCGCAGGCGCCACCAGTAGTTCAGGGTCTTGTGCCCGGCGAGGGGGTCGAAGGGCGAGAGACGCGTGTCGGCGAAGCGCGCGGTGACGCCGCGCTCGAACATGGCGCGCGGGTAGGTGGTCGCGGGCTGCGCGACGATGAGGAGCGTGGGGTCGTGGTGCGCGGGCGGGTTGCCGGGGGCGGCCGATTGGGGCGCGGCGTCGTCGCCGAGGGCGGCGCGGGCCGCGGCCTGGGAGAGGAGGTTGAGGTCGCCCCCGGTGATGGTGAGGCGGATGCGCGCGCGGGGGAGTTTGGAACGCTCGAGCGTCGCCATGACGGCCTCCTGCAGCGCGCCCAAGTGCAGGGACTGGACGAGGCCCAGGTGCGTCGCGGACCGGTGCAGGCGTTCGAGGTGTTCGTCGAGGCGGTGGACCCAGGGCTCGCCGGTGGCGGGCGCGTGCCCGCCGACCATGGTCTCGAAGAGGCCG
>CALMQD010000609.1 GCA_937871415.1 uncultured Phycisphaerales bacterium
ACAAACTCGAACGCCAGCTCGTCGCCTGAAACAACGGACCCCGGAAGCAGCCCACGAAACGCCGCACGGTTCGGTCTGTCACCCGCACACGCCAGGAAGGAGCACGCGAACAGGCACGCACGATTGACCGACCCTCCGTCGCTTGATCGCTCCGTCGCTTCGTCGCTTCCCCCCACCCATGCCCAGCTATCGATACCAGGTCCGGACGAGCGCGGGCGAGACCCAGGTCGGCGTCATCAACGCCGACAACGTCACCAGCGCAGCCCAGAACCTCCGAAACCAGGGCTTCCGCGTCCTCTCCGTCGCCCCCATCGCCGCAGACGCCGTCGCCGTGGGCCTCGCCGCAAGGATCAAGGAACTCAACGCCGGCAAGCCCAAGACCAAGCACGTCCTCGATTTCACCACCCAGCTCGCCGTCATGATCCGCGCCGGCATCAACCTCCGCGCCGCCCTCGAAGGCATCGCCGAGCAGACCGAGCACCCCGGCTTCAAGAAGGTCATCAACCAGCTCAAGACCGACGTCGAGAGCGGCAAGCAGTTCTCCGACGCCATCTCGCGCCACCCCAAGCTCTTCGGACCCCTCTACATCAACATGGTCCGCGCCTCGGAGATGTCCGGCTCCTTCGCCAAGATGCTCGACCGCATCGCCGGATACATCGCCCAGGAGATCGAGACCCGCAAGATGGTCATCGGCGCCGCCATCTACCCCGGCATCATCGGCACCATGGCCGTCGCCGTCACCGTCTTCCTCCTCACCTTCGTCCTCCCCAAGTTCAAGGCCGTCTTCCACGGCAAGGAAGAGGTCCTCCCCTGGGCCACCACTTTCCTCATGGCCCTCTCCGACTTCATGGTCCACTACTGGTACTTCCTCGTCGGAGGCCTCGTCGTCGTCGCCGGCGGGATCTACGCCTTCGGCCGCACCGAGATCGGCGGCCTCTTCTTCGACCGCCTCAAACTCGCCATCCCCGTCGTCAAGGGCATGTTCCGCGCCCTCTACATCTCCCGCTCCCTCCAGACCATGGGACAGCTCATCAACGCCGGCGTCCCCATGCTCGACACCCTCGCCATCACCGGCGACATCTCCGGCAACCGCCTCTACCTCGCCTTCTGGAAGACCGTCTACGCCAGCGTCAAGACCGGCAAGAAGATCGCCGCCCCCATGCTCAAGACCACGCTCCTCCCCCGCGCCGTCACCCAGATGATCAGCGCCGGCGAGGAGTCCGGTAAGCTCGGCGAAGTCCTCGACGAGATCTCCTCCTACTACGCCAAGCAGCTCCGCGAGCGCATCAAGGCCGTCACCAGTCTTATCGAACCCATCATGATCATCCTGATGGGCTCGGTCGTCGGCTTTATCGCCATGGCGATCATCCTGCCCATCTTCAAGATGAGTCAGATCGTTCGCTAGCCGATACCGCGTGCGCACTCCGGTCCCCGCGCCCGCCGCCGCGAGTTATCGCGCTTGCACACGCCCGGACTGGATCGGACGTTTGTTCATGGCGCGCCCGCCTCTCCCCGCCGGAGAAGCCCGCACGCCCGGAGGGTCGGGATGATGTGTTTCCGCCAACTCGCCCGCTCGCCCCGCGCCCGGCGCGTCCAACACGCGCCCCGGCCCCGCCGCGCCTTCACCCTCATCGAGACCTCCCTCGCCCTGGTCATCATCGGTGTCGGCGTCCTCGCACTCGTCGAGGCACAGCAGTCCTTCATCAAGTCCAACGGCTGGTCCACCCACGCCGCCACCGCCACCTACCTCGCCAACGAGATCCGCGAACGCACGCGCCGCCTCCCCAAGCACGACCCCGTCACCGGACTCTACTTCGCCAACAACGGCTCCGGCGGCGGCGCGGCCCTCAACGGCTGGGGGCCCGAGCAGGGCGAAGTCGGCGTCGATGACTACGACGACCTCGACGACTTCGACGGTCTCACCCTCGCCTTCAACGGAACCCCGGGCCGCGACGACGGCGACCTCCCCGGACCCATCGACGCCTTCGGCGCCGTCATCCCCGAGATCAACGCCAACGGCGCCGCCATGCAGGACCAGGACGGCCGACCCATGAACCTCCAGGGATGGGCCCAGCGCATCGAGGTCCGCAAGGTCGACCCCACCAACTTCAACACCGTCTACGACAACGACGAGGTCCTCCCCGCCGACGGCTCCGGATTCCGCGGCCTCGCCGTTGACCAGTTCCCGCTCCGCGTCACCGTCACCGTCACCTACCAGGGCCCCTTCGACACCGAACCCAACATCGCCGCCGTCGTCACCTGGATCGTCCCTTAAACCGCCCCCCGCACCGCCCGCAAGGCGCCGACCACGTATCAGGAGGCTGGACCGCCCGGTTGATGTCGATGCGAGAACGCCCCATGACCCCCCGCTCATCCCGCCCGATCGAACCCCGTTCCGCCCCGACCAACGCCCCGCGCCGGCTCCGCGCATACCTCCGCTCCCGCCGCGGCGTCACCAGCGTCCTCGCCATGATGTTCATGGTCATGTTCGGCTCCCTCGCCGTCGCCATGGCCGTCGCCAGCCAGGGCAACCTCCGAACCGCCAACACCCACCTCCACGTCGTCCGCGCCATGGGCGCCGCCGAAACCGGCATGGCCATCGCCGAGAAGACCCTCACCGACGCCGTCGCCCGCTTCCAGGTCACCAAGGGCGTCGTCGATGCCGGCTTCGGCTGGCGCCTCTGGACCGGTCAGACCATCAGCGGCGACGGCACCGTCAACATCCGCCCCTCCGCCGACGGCCGGCCCGACGAAGTCACCACCCGCGGCGTCGCCGAGGCCGTCCTCAACGCCCACCTCCACGACAACAACCGCCTCTCCGTCGCGGGCTTCCCCGACACCGCCGACATCTTCACGCCCAGCGGCGACATCGACGACGCCGAGTACAAAACCGAGGCGTGGGTCCGCACCGCGCTCATCGCGATCGACGGCGACGCCGCCGCCTCCGGCGCCCACCCCGCCGCCTACCAGATCACCTACGCCCCGCTCGCCAGCGGCACCGACGTCCGCGTCATCGTCACCGGCTACAGCTCCATCGGCGCCCAGGGCTCCGACTACGTCTACGGCCGCTCCGCCTCCGGCGACGTCCAGCGCCCCATCCTCCGCCAGATCCAGCAGGACTTCCGCATCGCCAAGCGCCCGGGCCACGCCATCCTCGCCCCCAGCCGCATCATGATCGGCAAGAACGTCCACGTCACCGGCAACCTCGGCGCGATCTACACCGACGTCAACGAGGAGAACGGCCACCCCATCACGATCAAGTCCGACTTCTACGGCATCAACGCCACGCTCAACGCCAAACTCGACGACCTCTTCGAGGCCCTCGCCGCCCACGACGTCGACGGCGACAACCGCCTCCGCGTCGGACACGCCATCGAGGGCGCCGCCATCCCCAGCAACAGCACCGACTACGACGGCAACGGCGCCGCCGACAACGCCTTCACCGACCGCACCGGCGACGGCTACGTCGACGAGTTCGACGTGTTCCTCTCCCAGTACGACACCAACGGCGACGGCCGCGTCGTCCTCTCCAGCGCGCTCACCGCCGGCACCCCCGCCGCCGGACAGGCCCCCGAGTTCACCGCCGACGACGACCTCGCCCTCCTCATCGACTCCTCCAACCCCGACCGAAACCGCAACGGCATCTCCGGATACGTCGACGCCAACCGCAACGGCCGCTGGGACTCCGGTGAGGCCATCAACGACATCGACCCCAACACCGGCGCCTTCCGCGACCGCGTCCTCGGCTGGCGCGACGGCGTCATCGACCGCCGCGACCAGTACAACAAGGTCCGCGGCCGCCTCGTCTACCGCACCAGCGAGCAGTCCTGGGCCACCGCCCACGACGACTACAAGAGCAAGGTCCAGGGCCCCATCATCCCCGACCGGGGCCAGAGCGCCCAGACCTTCGGCGCCGACACCGATGCGCTCCCCGAGGTCTCCGCCGCCACCTTCGTCGATTCCCAGAACCCGCTCAAGGACGCCGCCGACGGCCAGACCTTCGACCAGCAGGTCGCCACCCAGCTCGGCATCTCCACCACCGCCCTCGCCACCTACACCGAGGCCAGCACCTCCGCCTCCTCGCCGCGATTCTGGCGCGCCGACCTCGACGACGCCTACGTCTACTCCCGCACCGGCCGCCACCTCTACGAGCAGATGCCCTTCAACTCGCCCTCCTTCTCCGACTGGTACTACCGCCCGCGCTACGAGAACATGACCTTCAAGAACGTCCAGATCCCCCGCGGCACCAACGCCCTCTTCATCAACTGCACCTTCGTCGGCGTCACCTACGTCCGCACCTACACCGACAACACCCACGCCCAGTGGTCCAACTACGGCAAACTCGTCTGGAGCAACACCGCCAACAAGCCCGTCGCCGCCACCGACCCCCTCGACAAGTCCGACTTCCCGCGCTACACCACCGGCAACGTTATCGACGGCCCCGCCAACTACGACTCCTTCCCCGACCCGCCCGTCATCGACGGCGCGACCAAGACCGGCGCCGCACGAAACACCAAGCTCTACTCCAACAACATCCGCTTCCACGACTGCCTCTTCGTCGGCACCGTCGTGAGCGACACGCCCCAGGCCTACACCCACGTCCGCAACAAACTCCAGTTCACCGGCAAGACCCGCTTCACCGACGAGCACCCCGAACAGCCCGACAACCCCTCCCTCAACCCCGACGAGGACGAACGCGACGAGATCGCCAAGTCCAGCCTCATGGTCCCCCAGTACTCCGTCGACATCGGCGCCTTCAACAGCCCCACCGACACCTACTCCGGCGCCACCGGCACCCAGAACGTCAACCTCCAGGGAACCATCGTCGCCGGGCTCATGGACATCCGCGGCAACACCACCATCGACGGCGCGCTCCTCCTCACCTTCGCACCCGTCGCCGGCCAGGGACCGCTCCAGCAGAACGGACAGGCCGTCGGCTCTACCGCCGGTTTCAACTCCACCTTCGGCTACTTCGGCCCCCAGGACGGCGACGGCGAATCCCTCGACCCGCTCACCCTTCCCATCGTCAACGGCCAGCGCATCGCCGGCTGGGACCTCGACGGCGACGGCATCGCCGACCTCGACCCGTCCCACACCCCGACCTCCGCCCAGATCGCCGCCGGCGCCACCGCCGTCCCCTTCTACGGATACGGGCGCGTCGAACTGAACTGGAACCCCAACCGCCCCATGCCCGACGGCATCCTGCTCCCGCTCTCCGTCGTGCCGCTGTCCGAAACGTACCGGGAGGGCCGCCGATGAACCACCGAACCCGCACCCACGCACGCCGCGCCTTCTCGCTGGTCGAGATGCTCATCGCGCTGACCATCAGCGCGACGCTCCTCACCGCCACCCTCACCGCCTTCGACGCCTCCTGGCGAGCCTACAAGGACACCACCGAGTCCGCGTCCACCCACGTCGTCTCGCGCATCGTCATGCACCGCATCCTCGCGATGGTGCGCACCGGCACCGAGTTCGGCCCCTACCCCGACGACGTCCTCGACGCCTCGCAGAACCCCCTCACCTCCACCTCCATCGAGTTCGTCTCCGAGGCCGACCGCCTCGCCGGCAACAACCGCATCACGCGCATCGAACGCCGCGCCGTCGCCAACACCACCGACCAGTTCGAACTCTGGTACGTCCTCATCAACCGCGCCGACGGCTCCACCATCGAAGAGCGCCCGCTCCTGGCCAACGTCCGCGAGGCCCTCTTCATCCTCGAGTACGAGCCCGGCCCGCGCCTTGTCCGCGCCACCATCGACCTCTCCATCCGTCCCAACGACGAGGACGACCTCCGCGTCGGCGGCACCGACCGCACCCCGATGATCCGCCTGGTCGCCTCCGCCGAGCCGCGTCAGCTCCAGTAATCCCACGCCGTCTTGGCCGCTCCGCCTTGGACTTTTCCTCTCTCCCGCTTGCGGGAGAGATGTCATGCGAAGCATGACAGAGAGGGTGGCCTTTGCCTTGGGCGTCACCGGCCTTTGGTGGCACCGGCCTTTGGTGGCACCGGCCTTTGGTGGCACCGGTCTCCAGACCGGTGCGCCTTGTTGTCTTGGGTGGCACAGGCGTCCCGCCTGTGCGTCTTCTGCCTTCGGATCTTTGCCTTTGGTGGCACCGGCCTTTGGTGGCACCGGTCTCCAGACCGGTGCATGTATCTCGCTCTCTCCCGCCCGAAGGAGCGGGAGAGATGTCCGAGTCTTCGAGGACAGAGAGGGCGCCTTCTGCCTCTGGTGTCACCGCTCTCCGGGCCGGCGCGCCATCCGCCCTGCCGCGCTGCCTTCGCCTTTCCTCTCTCCCTCTGGGAGAGATGTCATGCGAAGCATGACAGAGAGGGCGCTTTGCCTCTGCGTTCCAGCCCTGAACTTCCCGCACCCCGGCCGGTCTTCCAACCCCACAACCCCGCCCTCTCCCGGCCTCTACCATCCCCCCATGTCTGCTCACCCCAAAAAGCACACACACCGCCCGCACCGCGACAAAGACGCCCACCCCGAGCACACCTCCATCCAGAGCCGCAACACCATCCGCACCGCGGCCGCCGGCGTCCTCGTCTTCGCCCTGCTCCTCACCGTCCTCGGCCTCGTCTACGTCTTCTGGATTCTCTGAGCCCTCGCCGCTACCCTTCCCCGTCCGGGCGCGTAGCTCAGTTGGCTAGAGCGCGGCTGTCACATAGCCGAGGTCACAGGTTCGAGCCCTGTCGCGCCCATTTCTCTTCATTCAAACAGCGGTGACTCTTGCCGACCGGGGTCCGTACGCACTGCCGCGAGCTCTTGCGTCATGATCTCGTCTGCCCACCGATCTCGAACTCGCTGGGTTCCGCGAGAGAGTCGCTCGTCGTGCCTTGATTGCGACCCCAGTAGAAACAAGACGTGCGATGTCGTGAACATCGTCACGCGACTTACGCCAGGCGCTCGCGCGAGTCGTGTCGCTAGCGATGCGGAAAACTCCGATCGCTCTTTGCGGGGAAAGTGCTGATACACCAGAACCGACGACCCTTGTGCGGTTGTTCGCTCGACTTCGGGCCAATACAGATACTTGTTCGATCCCCTGCTGCCGGCGCGGACTGAACCAACTTCGAGCCCGTTGTCGGGGTCGAAAAAGACGAGATCGCGATCACGCATCTGTTGGTGAGCATTCGAGAAGAATGTCTCGCGGCTAGGTCGCGTATCGCCAAGCAATGCCGAACAGAAAATCGCGTCTCCCAACAAACTGGAGCGCTCGATCAGGCCAACAGCCCGATCCTCCGGTCCGTTCATCCACTTGCCAATCGCGTCAAACAGATCGGGATCGCGATGCCGGAACGACTTGGGTTGCTTGAGATACCCTAGTTTGGCCCCGTCGCTGCGCCCATCCGCGGGCGTCAGCATCCAGCACACGCCCAGCGTGAGTTCATCGCCCGAGAGCGCCCGCAGCAGGCCGTACTTGCGGTAGTCGTTCACGTCGCCGAAATACTGGTCCTTCATGCCCCGACCTCGGCGCACCCGCCTTAGTGCACCCCCGCTGCCGCCAGCCACCGCTCCGCGTCCAGCGCCGCGCGGCAGCCCATCCCCGCCGCCGTCACCGCCTGCCGGTACACGCTGTCCGCCACGTCCCCCGCCGCGAACACGCCCGGGATGTTCGTGTAACTGTTCTGTCCCTTGAGCGCCACGTACCCCGACTCATCAAACTCCAGCCCCGAGCCCTTGAGGAACTTCGTCGCCGGCGTGTGCCCGATCGCGACGAACAGCCCCTTGACGTTGAGCGTCGAGATCTCGCGCGTCCGGGTGTCTTCCAGCAGCACGCCCTCGATGTGCGTGTCGCCCAGCACGTCCACCACGACCTTGTTCCACAGCACCCGCGCGTTCGGGCGGCTCATGAACCGCTCCTGCATCACCTTGCTCGCACGCAGCGCGTCCCGCCGGTGGATGATGTACACCTCCGACCCGAACTTCGTCAGGTACGTCGCCTCTTCCAGCGCCGTGTCCCCGCCGCCCACCACCGCCAGCGGCTGATTCCGGAACGCCGGCAGCGCGCCGTCGCACACCGCGCACGCGCTCACCCCGCCGCCGCTCGTCGCCAGACGCAGCTCGTTCGGCAGGTTCAGCCAGTTCGCCGTCGCGCCCGTCGCGATGATCACCGCGTGCGCGTGCACCACGTTCCCCGACGACGTGTGCAGCGCGTGCGCCCTCGTCGCCGGCGTCTTTGACCACTCGCACCGCACGATGTCTTCCATGAACACCTGCGTCCCGAACCGCTCCGCCTGGTGCTGGAACTTCGCCATCATCTCCGGGCCCATGATCCCGTCCGGGAACCCCGGGTAGTTCTCCACCTCCGTCGTCAGCATCAACTGCCCCCCCGGCAGCACCGGCCCCGGGTCCTGCTTCGGCACACCGATGTACACGATCGGGTCCAGCCGCGCACGCGCGGCGTAAATCGCCGCCGTCCACCCCGCCGGCCCCGACCCGATGATCACCAGTTTGTGCGCCTGACCGTGCCCTGAACTCATACGCCCTCTGCTTGACGCCCCG
>CALMQD010000610.1 GCA_937871415.1 uncultured Phycisphaerales bacterium
AGCACGATGTCGAAGTGCTCGAGCGCCGCCGTCAGGTTGTTCTCGCGCCGCGCGAGCTCGGCGAGCTGGAAATGGGCGTCGATGTTGTCGGGCTCAAGTTCGAGCACGCGTCGGAACTTCTCACCGGCCTCGCCCAGGCGGTTCATCTCCGCCAGCAGTTCGCCCAGGTCCAGCAGCGTGTCGATGTCCCCCGGGTCCGAACGCAGTTCGCGCAGGTACAACTGCCGCGCTCGCTCGAGGCGGCCCGTCGCGGCGTACGCGTGCGCCAGCTTCGAGTGAATCCCGGGGAGCGAGGGGTCGTAGCCCGCGGCCTCTCGCAGACACCACACCGCCTTGTCCGTCAGTTTCCGCGCCAGCAGGCTGTCGGCCATCGCCGCCAGCGCTTCCGCGTTGTGCGGGTCCTGCTGCTGGCTGAGATAGAACATGACCTCCGCCTGCTCGTGCTCCCCCAGGAGCGTGTAAGCCTCGATGCGGCGGACCAACGACTGCGTGTTCCTCGGGTCGGCCTTGTGGGCCTTCTCGAACCACTCGATGGACTCGCGGACTTCGTCGCAGCGCAACAGGTTCAACCCGATCGCCAGCAGCACCTGCGGATCGTCGGACTCCAGTGCGTAACAATCCTTGAACGCCCGCGCCGCCTCGGCGTAGCGCCCGGCGGCTTCCAGGGTCAGTCCCAGGTTGAAGTGCCACTCCGGCCGGTACGGGTTGAGCGCAAGGGCTTCGCGGAGGGCCGTCTCGGCTTCCTCCCAGCGCCCATGCTCGTAGTGCTCATGGGCACGCTCGATGAGTTGTTCGGCTTCGAACCAGTCGTTCATCGTGCCTTCCGGTCGGGGGACGAGGAAGTATAGAGGTGCCGCGCGGGCGATCGGTCGGCGTCAGGTCGGTATCCCGCGTGTTTTGCCGCCCACGCCGCGCAACCGCCGATAGGACAGGAACATCGGCGATCGAGGGGCCCACGCCCGAGAACGTCGGTGGGACCTCCAGGCCGCCAAGGCCGACGGGCGGGACCGGACACGTCATGACGAACCCACACAGGAGCCAACTTGCGACTCGGCATCGCCAAAAGGGGCGTGCGCGCATTTGGCATGGGTTCGTGGTCCTGGGGCTCCCCGCGGCGCTGCTGTTGGGCGCCTGCGGTTCGCGGGCAGGGCGCTCGACCAGCCAGGGCATTCCGCCAGAACCGGGCGTGCGGCGTGAATCGCCGACCGCAAGCGAACCGAGCCCGCCCGGCTCGCGTCCCTCTGAAGTACCGGATCCGCCGGAGCAGCCTCCCCGTGCGGGCCCGAGCGAAGCCGCCGCGGGATCGGGCGTGTCGGGAGCGGCCGACATGCAGAGCCCGACTTCGGCGCCGGGCGGGGCGACCAACGACCGGAATCCAGGCTCTGAGCCCGCCGCGATCAGTCTTGCGTCATCACCGGCCGGTCCGGAACGCTCGACAACGGATTCGGACTCGGCTTCCGTGCTCGCGGATGCCGACGCGGCGATCGAAGCCCGGCGTGAGGCCGCGGCCGACCTGGTGGCTGTTGTCACCTCGAGCGAGCCCGGCAACGACACGAGCCGCCGGTTTGCCGTTGCGACGCGCGCAGTCCGCGAAACGCTTTCGGGCACGGCGAGCGATCCGACCGCGGTTGCGCTGCTGCTCGAACGCCTCGCCGCGTCGCCGAGCGCTCCATACTGGCTGACCAAGCCGCTGACCGAACTGGCGAAGCGTCCGGAGCCGTCGGGCGAGGCCGGGAGCGCGCGCCGGGTGGACGGCCTAGACGGCTCGATCGCGGTCTGGGCGGTGCGTGCGATGGGTTCCGTGCGATCGCGGGAGAGCGCGCGTGCCCTGATCGACCTGACTTCGGGCGCCGAGCCTGTAGCGTCTGAGGCCTACGCGGCGCTCGCGCGTCTCGCCGGCGAACCGGGGCTTGGCAACGATCCGGCGAGGTGGTCGCAGTGGTACGCGCGCGTGCAGTGGCTGACCGAGGCTCAGTGGCGCGAGCGCCTCACGAACGCGCTTGCGCGGCGGGCCGACCAGTTGAGCCGCGAATCGAGGGGCGTCTCCGATCGCCTGCTGGAATCACTTCGCGCGCGGTGCCAGGACGTCGAATCCGTCGGCCAGCGCTCGGCGATCATCGCCTCGTACATCCGCGATGACCTGGCGCCGGTCCGCGAGCTCGGGCTATCGCTGGCAACGCAGGAACTCGCCAACGCGAGGCAGTTGGCCGAGCCGGTCGCCGGCGCGGCTGCCGAGGCATTGCAGGATCGGTCGCCGCAGATCCGGACGGCCGCGGCCTCGCTGCTGCGGCTGATCGCGGGTCCGGACCACGGGCCGCTGGTCGCCGAGGCGCTCAAGCGCGAGTCCGACGATGCCGCAACCCTTGCGCTGCTGCAGTGCGTCCCTCGCGTCGCGTGCGGCGCGTGCGTGGAGCCGGTTCTTGCGCGCCTGGACGCGGGGCCAGCGATCACAGGCGCGGCGATCGACGCCGCGTGGGAACTCCGGGAGCGCAAGCTTCTCGACGACGCATCACTCGGCTCCCTGCGCGAGAAGCTCGCCCGGATCTCCGACGACGCGTTGACCTCGTCCCAGCGTGAGCGTCGGTCCTCGATGCTCGCGCCGTGACGGCACGCCGCGCCATCGTCGCTTTGCCCCGGCAAGCGTGAGCCGCTCAGTTCAACAGTTGCGCGGCGAGGAACGCGGCCTGCTCGTTCTTGGCGTCGTTCCCGAACTTGCCAAAGCCCGCGTGCTCCTGCGGCGCGCCGGTGTGCGGGTAGGTCACGAGCCGGATCAGGCCCGGGTCGGCGCCGGCGCGGAGGTAGTGCGCGCGGAGTTTCTCCAGGAACTGTTCCTGCAGGCCCAGGGGGACCACCCGGTCCTCCTGCGCGTGCAGCGCCAGCAGCGGGAGCGGCTGGAACCGGCCCATACTCCTGACGCTGTCCATGGCTTCGAGCGACGTGGGGTCGTGCTCGACGCTCCACGGACCGCCATCGGCGTAGAGCGCCTCGACCCAGCCCGTGGTCCCCTCGATCGCGCAGCACTTGAAGGGGTGCGGTTCACAGAGCCGGCGAAGCGAGACCATTCCTCCGGCGCTCATGCCGCCGATGGCCACGCGGTCCAGGTCGAAAACGCCCTGCCACACAGGGTCGGCGAGCGCTTCGAGCACCTGGTCGATCTCTCCGAGCATCTGCCGAAGCACGCGGATCGTGGCACGAGGGTGCTGGAGTTCGCGGTCGTACCGCTCGCCGTGGCCGGGCAGGTCGACCGCGCACGCGGCGATCCCGTTCCCGCGCGGGCCCGAGGCGCGAAGCCACCGGAGGTAGCGCCCGGCGTCGAGTTCCTTGTGCGCCGTGCGCCCGTGCATCCAGATCACGATCGGCGAGGGCGAGATCCAGTCCGGGTGCGTCAGCAGCGCCGGCACCCCGGGCGTTCCCAGACGATGAAACCGCGAGCGCTCGCGGAGACTCTGCGGGAGTTGTGTGAACCGTTCGATCACCGGCGAGCATACGCGCGGGGCACGTGCTCGATTTATCGGGCCCAAGGCCGACCGGCGCGGAACGCCGAATCAGCCGATATGTGCGGACGCCGCCGCGGGTGCCCGCGCAAGCCCCGGCGCGGCCAAGCAGACCACGCAAGGAGCCGCCGGAACATGGAACGAACCACGGGAAACCGACGGGGCGCTTTCACCCTCGTGGAACTCGTCGTCATGATCGTCGTGCTCGCGATCCTGTCGGGGGTGGCGATCCAGCGCTACTTCGATCACAGCACGCGCGCCAAGGACTCCGCCGAGCAGGCGGTCGTGGGAGCGGTGCGAGACGGCATCGCGCACTCGATGATGAGCCAGGCGGTCGGCGGATCGTCGACCCCGCCCGCCAAGCTGGACGACGTGCCCGCGGGGGCGACGGCGTCGGCGGTGAACGCGCTCTTCGTCAACGTGCTCAACCCGGGCGTGACTCAGCAGTGGAGCAAGGGCGCCGACGCTTACACGTACATCGGTCCCTCGGGGCAGACGTACGCCTACGACCCCGCGACCGGCCAGTTCGGGAGCAACGTCACGCCTTCGGTCGGTCCCGGCGGCGGGGGCGGTGCGCCGAGCGCCCCGTCGGTGGGGCTCGCCGTCGCGAACACATGGACCGCGACCACCAGCGCGCCGCTGAGCGCCAATCAGTACATCGCCAAGGGGTACTCGCTTTCGGGCAATGAGATCTGGCTCGATGATGCCGCGGGTTTCTCGGAAGGGGCGCGGCGGGTGGCGATCACGGGGCAGGAGATCGCGGCCGGGCAGTACACGCTCGACCTCGAGACGACACTGAGCAACTACTGGAATCAGTTGAACTACTGGCAGGTGTACGCCGTGCAGGACGGGGTGAATCTCTCGCTCTCGGGCAACACGCTCAACTGGGGCTCCGCGCCGGCGGGCACGAAACTGCTGGCCCAGGATTACGCGCCCGCCGACAAGAGCAACGGCACCTGGCAGTCGTACTCGAACAGCTTCACCGTGTCGAACGCTGACGCGGCCAAGTACAGCCAGATCGTGGTTGTCATGGCCGGCTCCAAGAACGCGGGCCAGATCCTCGGTTGGCGCAACGTCAGCCTCACGAAGAAGTAGGAGCCGGGCGCCGGGGCCCCGCACGGCGGGCGCGATCTCGCCCGTCTCCGTCACTCAGTAAAAGCACGGAGTTGTGCGCCGAGGCAACCCGACGCGCCCGGCTGTGCGGGCGGTAGGGGGGCAGAGGTCCAAGCGCGCCCGGCCGACGCCGCGACTGGCTCACGGGCGCGTCGGCTTTCGACGATTCAGAGGTCCTTGTGATCCCGAAAGTACTGGTCATCGACGATTCCAAGACGACTCGCACGATCGTTCGGTCCAGCCTGATGGACGAGGACATCGGGCTGGTCTTCGCGGCCAGCGGCGCCGAGGGCCTCACGCTCGCGCAGTCCGACAGCCCGCCCGATCTGATTCTCCTCGACATCGAACTGCCCGAGTCCAACGGCTTCGAAGTGTGCCAGCGGCTCAAGGCCGATGAACGCACCGCGAAGATCCCCGTCATCTTCCTCACCGGCGCATCCTCGACCACCCAGAAGATCCGCGGCCTGGACCTGGGCGCGATCGACTACGTCACCAAGCCCTTCGATCCTGCCGAACTGTGCGCTCGCGTCAGGGCGTCGCTCCGCGGCAAGTACATGTTCGACCTGCTGGCCCAGAAGGCGATGCTCGACGGTCTGACCGGGCTCTGGAACCGAGCGTACTTCGATCAGCGCCTCGGGGACGCCGTCGAGGTGGCGCGGAGCGCCGGCCAGCCGCTAACCCTCGTCATGGTCGACGTCGATCGCTTCAAGGCGATCAACGACTCGCAGGGTCACCCCTTCGGCGACACGGTGCTGCGTCACGTCGCCAAGGCGCTCACGGATTGCGCCCGCAAGGACGACGCCGTGTGCCGCTACGGCGGCGAGGAGTTCGGGGTCTTGCTGCCCGGCGTGCGCCTGTCTTCGGCCGTGCTGGCGGCAGAGCGGATCCGAGCGGCGGTCGAGGGGTTGAACCTCCACCACCGGAATCAGACCCTGCGGATCACCTGCAGCCTGGGCGTGGCGTCGTACCGCGGCGGCACGCCGGAGCAACTGGTCGCCGCCGCCGATGCGGCGCTGTACCTCGCCAAGAAACAGGGGCGCAACCGCGTCGTGTGCGCGGACGAAACGCACGCGTCCGGAGCAACGGCCGCCTAGCGATCGCGTGACCGCGATACCCGCTTACAGGTTGCCGCGCTTGCCTTGTTCGATCTCGAGGGCCTCGAAGAGCGCTTTGAAGTTGCCCTTGCCGAAGCTCTGGCTGCCGCGCCGGCAGATGATCTCGAAGAACAGCGTCGGGCGGTCCTGCAGCGGCTTGGTGAAGAGCTGGAGGAGATAGCCCTCGTCGTCGGCGTCGACCAGGATGCCGAGTTTCTTCACGGCCTCGTGGTCCTCGCGCACGGGCTTGTGCCCGTGCTGGCGGAGCATGCCGTCGACACGGTCCCACACGAGCTCGTAGTAGGTGTCGGGGAGCATCAGGAAATCGACGCCGCGGCGGCGCAGCTCGGCGATCGAGTGCAGTTCGTCGTCGGTGCGGAGCGCCAGGTGCTGCACGCCCGGCGTGTTGTTGTGCCAGTCGAGGTACTCCTGCACCTGGCTCTTCTTCTTGCCCGCGGCGGGTTCGTTGATCGGGATCTTGATCAGGTTGTTGCCGCTGGCCATGACCTTGGACATCAGCGCCGAATACTCGGTCGAGATGTCCTTGTCGTCGAAGTGCTTGAACATCGAGAAGCCAAGGGTCTCCTCGTAGAACCGCACCCACTCGTTCATCTTGCCGAGCTCGACGTTGCCCACGAGGTGGTCGACGTACTTGAGCCCGCAGGGCTGACGCGTGTTGTAGTTGTTGAGGTTGGCGAACAGCGGCGTCTGCGTGAAGCCGGGCATGAAGCTGCCCGCGCCGGCCCCGGCCGCCGCGTCCTTTTTCACCTGCGTGAGCGCGTAAGGCCCCGTGGCGGGGCGCTGCACGAACGAGTGGATGACCTCGCCGAAGGTCTTGATGCCCGCCATCACCACCGTGCCGCGTTTGTCCTGCACCTCCATCGGCTCGTAGGCGGACTGTGCGCCGTTGCGGAGCGCGGCTTCGTACGCCTTCCGGGCGTCGTGAACCGTGAAGGCGATGTCCTTGATCCCGTCCCCGTACAGCCTCACGTGCCGGGACGCCGGATGCTCCGACGTCAGGCCGGTCGTGAGCACGAACCGGATGTTGCCCTGGGTCAGGAAGTAGTGGGCGCTCTCGCGGCTGCCGGTGGTCTGGTCGCAGACCTGTTCGCAGTGGAAGCCGAAGCAGTGGCAGTAGAAGTACGCCGCCTGCTTTGCGTTGCCGCAGTAGAACCGTACGTGGTCGACGTCGATGAGCGCCAGCGGGTCGGTGGCGTCGGACTTCTTGGGCTGCGTCAATCCGGTGACGGCGGTGGTCATGGCAATCCTCCACGGAATAACGGAGACTCGGTCGGCAACGATCCGCCCCGCAGCCGTTTCCGGGCGAGGTCTTTGGATCAAAGGCTCTGTTGAAGTATGGTACCGCCCCCAAGTTCGGCCCGATTCAGCCGTGCGGGTCCTTGCGCTGAACCGGACGTTGCCCGGACTGGCCCTTGGACCACCGGATTCGAAGGGCAATGTTTGCAGGATGGTCGGGGTCGACTTGCCGAAGGGAGTTTGCAGGCACTAAACTCCCCGCCTACCGACAGGGTGGTCGATACACCCGCAGGATCTTGACGAGTGCGCTCGTGCGCGCCGCGTTGGTGTCTGTCCGTTGCTGCTGTCATGTTGTCATCCGACCCCTTGCCAGCCTCTTCACCCTCCTCTGGAGCCGCGGAGTTTCCCGCGGCCCCCGGTGGTCTGACGCTCACGCGCGATCTCGGACGGTGTGCGGTCGGCGAGCGCTTCCTGGCACTGCAAGACGGTCAGCAGACCTCGCACGTCGCTTACGCGCTTTCACCGGTCTCTTCGCGGACCGATCGAGCGCGGATCGAGGCGATGTTCGATTCGCTCCGGTCGTTGTCTCACCCGCACCTGCAATCGCTCCAGCGCCTGGAGTTTGTGCCCGGCCCCGAAGGGCTGACCCCTTGGCTGGTTACGCCTTTTGCCGGTGACGCCGACGGGCTGCGGTCGCTTTCGCGCCTGCTCCGCCAGCGCGGCGGGCAGATGAGCCCACTGGAGGCCGAGCAGGCGGTCGGTCAGATCCTCTCCGCCCTCGCGTACGCCCACGACCCCTTGCGGGATGCCGGTCCCGGACCCCGCTCCCCCGTTCATCACGGCCCGCTGTCGATGGATGAGATCCTGGTCGATCGGCACGGTCGGTGCGTGGTCGAGATGTACGGCGTCGGGCGGCGCGTTCGCGGAATGGTGAACGCCCATCCCGAGACCGCACGCGACGAGGTGCTGCGGGTCTGCGAGATCGCCTACCAGCTCATCACCGGTCTGCGGGCCGAGGAGCCGCTCATCCCGGCAACTCGGCTGGTTCCCAAACTGAGCAAGGCCTGGAGCCAGTGGCTGAGCGAGGGGCTGGACCCCTCCGGCGGCTTTGGTTCTGCGCGAGAAGCGCTCGATCGCCTGCCCTCGAGCCTGGAGCGTCTGGTCGTCAGCGTGCCGCGCCGCTCGCGCCGCGTGCAGAGCGTCTGACCCACTCGACCGTGATCTCGCCTCACTGGCGGCGCCTGTTCCCGCGGCGCTCGCGGTACGCGAACCGGATCGCCTCTTCGAGCCCGTCGACCATTCGCGGCACGTTGTATTCCTGCAGCACGTCCTCGAGCGCGTTCTGCCCGAGCATCTTGAGTCGGCGCGGATCGGACAGCAGCCGGATGAGTTGCCGGGCCAGGTCGGTTGGGTCGGTCGAGGAAAACAGGCGGGCGTTGTGGTCGTCCCGGACGGCGATGAACTCCGGGTAGTGCCAGGAGGGGTCGTCGCCCGCGACCACCGGCAGGCCGTACCCGAAGGCGTGCAGCACGCTGAGCCCCAGGCCCGAGGGGAAGACCATGGCGTCGGCGCAGAGGAACCACGGCGCGATCTGCTCCTCGTTGTAGATCGCGTCAACAAATCGCAGGCGCGGGCCCTCGCCGGGCGGGAAGGCGCTGTCTTCGGGTTCGCGAACGCGGACGCCGCACTTGATCGCCAGGTCGCGGGCCCGCTGGTGCTCGATATCCTCGCCATCGCCGATGATGACCGCCTGGACCGACGGGAAGACCTGGGCCACAGCAGGAAGCGCCTCGATCAGCAGGTGCAGCCGACGCGACGGGAGCAGACGGGCGACGAACAGCAGCACCGGTCCCTCGTGCAGTTCGCGCGTCTGACGGAACAGCGCAAGGCTCTGGGCGTCGCGCTCCCACCCTTCGCGAGCCTGTTGGATGGGGGCCTGATCGATGGCGTTGGGCGCCGCGAACAGGCGCCGGCGATCCAGTCCCTCCGAGACGAGCAGGTCGATGCGCGAGGCGTAGTACAGCACGATCGCGTCGGCCAGTCGGGCGAGCCGATTGCGGATGAACCGCTTGCGGGCCGAGTCGTGCCGCGAGTAACCGTGCCCCCAGTAGACAACGCCGGTCCCGTGGAGGTGCGCGCGCCATGTCGCCGGGGCGAGCTCCAAGTGGCGCATGTTCCAGCCGAGGACGAGCACGTCCGGTCGGTCGATCCGCCTGCCGGCAACTCGCCACGGTTCGCCCTGGAACAGCAGCATGGGCTTCTTCGAGACCACGCGGAACGGGACCTCGCGGGCCTCGAAGCCTTTGGGCTCGGCGTTCTTGAGCCAGGGTGTCTGCGAGTAGCACACCTCGAGATCGATCCCCGGGCGGCGGGCCAGCTCGGCGAAGACCGGCACGCGGTACCTCGCGAGCCCCTCGGAAAACAGCACAACGCGGATGCGTTCAGGCCCGGCACTCGCTCGCTTGTCGGCGATGCTCTCCGCCTGAGGCATTCCGGGGCTCCGACAGACTCCGGATGCGGCATCGAGCGGGTTGCTCCGACGGTCTCCGGGTTCGCATGGTACGGAAAACCCTCATGATCGACAACATCCACACGCTTGATGAGCGGGTCCGATGAGCCTGTGCGGTTTGGTCGGCCGCGCGGGGTGCGGCGGTACCATTGGCCGGCACCATGCCGGCGCGCCGCATGAAGGAACTCAAATGCGCAGAAATTCCCGTCTTTGCCGTCGCAACGTCCTGCCCGCCGCGGCGTGTCTTTGTCTGGCGTGGAGTGCGTCGGCGAGTGCACAGAACTTGGGCGTGACGGCAGCTCCCGGCGTCCCGGCCCAAGGGGGCGTTCCCGCCGGCGCGGCCGCGTCGAACGCCGGCGCCAAACAGGTGCTCGATGTCGCCCTGGCGCGGTACCGGGGCCTGAAGACCTATCGCGACCAGTTGATGCACACCTTCCAGCTGCGGGCGAGCCTGGGCGGACAACCGGCAGACGAAACTCAGACAATGCAGCCGCGTTTGCTCTGGGATGGGGCGGTCTCCAATCGTCTGACGCTGACCAACGTCCCGGTCGAGCTTTACGCCGACGCGCGGACGCTGTGGTTCGTGTCGCCGGAAACGCGGGAGTACATCTCCCGCCCCCTGAGCGCAGGCCAGAACTGGCTCCAGGCCGCGGGCGACTTTGCCGACATGGTCCGTTCGCACCCGGTGCTGGAGATTCTTGCGGGAAGCGCTCGTTCCGGGACCGGATTCCCGGGGATCGACGTGGCAGTCGGTGTGAACGACGACAACGTGAACGGCGTGCCGGCGACGCGCATCGACGGGCGGGGTTCGATGCCCGACGTCGGCGGGAGCGCCGGCCAGCAGACCTACGTTCGCGCCTGGTTCGGCAAGCAGGACGGGCTGCTCCTGAAGATGGAGATCGACCTGGCGCCCATGTACCAGCAGTTGTACGCCCGGGCGCCGGCAAACATGCGATTGCAGGTGCAGTCGGCGCTGGTGACGATGCTGTTCACGGACATCCGCACGGACGAGGCGCTCGATGCGTCGGCATTCACCTTCAAGCCGCCGGAGGGATTCCGAAACGTCCCACGGTTCTCCGCGCCCGACGACGAGCCCGGCATGATCGACCCGTCGTCGCTGGTCGGCAAACCGGCGCCCGCGATCGCCTCGACCCTGCTCGGGGGCGGAGAGTTCGCGCTGTCATCCCTGCGAGGCAAGGTCGTGGTCCTCCAGTTCTGGTCGACCTCCTGCCAGCCGTGCCAGTCATCACTCGCGGTCTTCGACGCGGTCTCGCGGGAGTACAAAGACCGCGCGGTCGCGTTCTTCGGCGTCAACCAGGACCCGGGCGCCGCCACCGAGAAAATCCGGGCGAGCGCGGCGAAGTGGGCGCTGTCGGTGCGGCACATCATCGACCCCGGCGCGACCACCGGCGTCGCGTACGGCGCCGCGCGAGTTCCATTGACCGTGGTGATCGATGCCGAAGGCGTGGTGCGGTCGGCGCGGGTCGGCGGCGGGGCAAACGCCGAGCAGGAAGCGGCGGCGCTCCGCTCGGCGATCGACAGCGTCCTGAACAAGTAATCGGGCCGGCCCGACCGGTCACCCCCGGTCCCGCCGAGTGCGTCAACGATCCTCGGGGTCGCCGGTATGCACTCGCATGAACGCCGGCGAGCCGACTCTTCACCGAGACCAGATCATCGCGCACCTCTGCGAGCGACTCGGAGCGGACCCGCTTGTCCGTGCGGCGACGCTGGGCGGATCGGACGCGACCGGCCGGGCCGACGAGCGATCGGACGTCGACGTTTTCGTGCTGGTCGAGCCCGGCGCGATCGAGCACACAGCGGCCCTGTTTGAACACGCGCTCCTCGAACTCTCGCCCCTCAACGTCCGGTACCGGCTGCCGATGCCGACCTGGCACGGCTTTCACCAGGCGTTCTACCAACTCGCCCGCGCCAGCGAGGACCACATGGTGGACTGGGTCATCGTTGAGACGCGACCCGAGACCTGGCGCATCTGGTTCGAGCAGGAACGGCACGGCCGGCACAAGGTGCTTTTCGACAAGGACAGCCTGATCCGAGCCGGGCACGTCGACCGCGCGGAGGTCGCCAGGGCCATCGCGAAGAAGGTGCCGGAACTCGAGATGCGGTTCCGGGCCTTCCGGCACCTGCCGGTGAAGCTCGTGGACCGTGGGCTCCCGGTCGACGCCGCGTATTTCTACCACCAACTCATCCTGCGGCCGCTGGTGGACATGCTCCGGATCGTGCACTGTCCGGACCGTTACGACTTCGGTTTCCGGTACGTGAAGTTCGACCTCCCCGGGGATTCGTACCGCGAACTCGAACGGCTGATGTACCCGTCCGGCGCTGCCGCGATCCCGGGCCTGGTGGCGCGTGCCGATGAGTTGTTCGCGCGGGCCCTCGCCGAATATCGCACTGCGTCCTCGCCGGGCTTACCATCCGCGCATGAGTGACCGGGTGAATGTGCTTCTCATCGGCGGCGGCGGGCGCGAGCATGCGCTGGCGTGGAAGATGTCGCAGTCGCCGCGGCTGGGCCGTCTCTTCGCCAGCGACCCACAGAACCCGGGCATCGCGTCGCTCGCAACGCCGGTCGACGTGCCCGTGAACATGCGCGAGATCTACCGCCTCCAGATCTTCTGCGAGAAGAACAACATCGGGCTGGTCGTCATCGGGCCCGAGGAGCCCTTGGCCGCGGGGATGGCCGACGCCCTGCTGGCGCCGGGTCGCTCGGTCTTCGGCCCGATCGCCGCCGCCGCGAGGCTCGAGGGCGACAAGGCCTGGTGCAAGCAGCTCCTGCGCGGGGCGTCTGTGCCGATCGCGGAGGGCCGTTCGTTCTCCGACTTCACGGCCGCGAAGACCTACGTCGAGACCCGCGAAGAGCCGCCGGTCGTCAAGGCCAGCGGTCTGTGCAAGGGCAAGGGCGTGATCGTCCCGTCTTCGATCGACGAAGCGGTGGCGGCGCTGGATCGGATGATGAACCGGCTCGAGTTCGGCGAGGCGGGGCGAACCGTGGTGGTCGAGGAACGCCTCGAGGGGAGCGAGGTGTCGGTCCTGGCGCTGGTCGATGGCCGGAACATCTACCTCCTCGAGCCCTGCCAGGACCACAAGCGCCTCGGCGACCACGACACCGGCCCCAACACCGGCGGGATGGGCGTCTTCTGCCCCGGCGGTTTGGTCGAAGGACGCGACGATGCGCTGCTCGCCCAGATCCAGAGCGAAGTGCTGGTGCCCACGCTCGACGCGCTGCGGCGTGAGGGCATCGAGTACCGCGGCGTCATGTACGCCGGGCTCATGCTGACCCCGGCCGGGCCGAAGGTGCTGGAGTACAACTGCCGGTTCGGCGACCCCGAGTGCCAGGCGCTCATGATGCGACTGGAATCCGACGTGATCGAGCTGATGCTGGCCACCGCCGGAACGCCGCCGGGGAGCGCGGGCGGTGCGGCGTCGCCACGCGTGCGCCTCGACGAGATCGACGTGCGATGGCGCCCGGGCGCCTCGTGCGTCGTCGTGCTCGCGGCGCCGGGATACCCGGACAAGCCGTGCGCCGGTCTGCCCATCACGGGCGTCGATCAAGCGGCCAGGCTGCCGGGTGTGCAGGTCTTCCACGCCGGCACGCGGATCGAGGCCGCGTCCGCGGGCGAAGCGAACGGGGGTCTGGTGACAGCGGGCGGGCGCGTGCTGAACGTCTGCGCCGTCGGCGACACCCTTGCCCAGGCGCGGGAACGGGCGTACGCCGCGGCCCGGCTCATTCACTTCGAAGGCAAGCAGATGCGGACGGACATCGGCGCCGCGGCGGCGCGGGTTCCGACCCTGCGATAGGTCACGAACGGCGCGGTGGAGCGTCCTGCAAGGCTGAACGATTGGACGGTGCTCCGCCCTGACCGCTGGGCGTATTTCCGGCATCGGCGGAACGGGCCGTGATTATGGGCCTCTGGCCGGTCGCGGCCGCGCGCGCGGCGATACGGAACCCCGAGCCACTGAATCCTCGTGGTGATTTCCCCGATTCCCACCATGTCCCGACCCTCTTGCGGGTCCGTGGAACTGCGGGTGGACCGGAGCCTTGTAGCCATGATTGCTGCGAGTCGAGCGAGCATTTCGGCAACGCACCGCACGCTCAAAAGGCGCGGCTCGGCGACACTTCGCACCCACCAGTTTGTCGGAGTCGCTCCCTGCGGTGAACTCGCTCCGGGCGCGGACGCCTGCCGCGAGGCGATGAAGAGGAACTCCGAGTGAGCTCCTGCCCGTTCCGAACCTTTCGCGAGCCCCCGTCCGGACCGGGTCCGGCGGAGCGGAAGACTTGCGACAGCACAGCGCCGGCGCGTGCGGAGCGTCGCCCGCGGTTCGACGGCGCCGCGCCTTGGGTGATGGGTGCGATCGCCGGGTTGGTGTTCTTCGTTCTCTCCGCCGCTGTCCTGTGGCAGACCAACGCGGTCGCCCACGTGGTCTTCAAGGAGTCGATCGATGAGTCGATGACGCTCGTCGCCGAGCTGGCGGCGGGGCAAGTCGACGTCTCGAAGCACGCCGTTCTGCAGAGGCCCGAGCAGCACAACAGGCGCGAGTACCAGGAGGTCGTGGCGCCGCTGCGGAGGCTGCTGGCCGCCGCGCCGCAGCTCAAGTACATCTACACGCTGCGGAACTCGCCGGAGGGGCCGCGGTTCGTGGTGGACGCGGCGGAGCCGATCGACAGCGACGGCGACGGGGTGATCGACCAGGCGACGCTGAACGACGTGTACCTGGACCACGACGCCGCGATGCTCGCCGCGCTCGCCGACGGCCGGACCGCCGTGTCGGACCAGCCGTACAAGGACAAGTGGGGCACGTTCATCTCGGCGTACGCACCGATCCGGCGCGCCGACGGCACGCTGGAAGGAGTCGTGGGTGTCGACGTCGTGGCGAGCGATTATGCGCGCCGTTTGTCCCGTATGGACCGGGCGACGATGCTCGGCGGCGGCGCCGCCGCGCTCGCGTCGGTGCTGCTGGGGCTGGTCGTGAGCGCGGTGCAGAGTCGTCGTCGCCACGCGATGCGAGGTCTTTCCTTGAGCGAGGCCCGCACACGCCTGGTGATCGACACGGCGCTCGACGCGGTCGTCGCAATCGACGAGGACGGGCGCGTCA
>CALMQD010000611.1 GCA_937871415.1 uncultured Phycisphaerales bacterium
TTCTTGGCGGTGATGACCTCCGGCTCGGTGGGCGAAGCCTCGGCGGCCTCTTCCTCGGCGGTCTTGACCACGCCGCCCAGCATGCACTGCGCCACCACGCCGTGCGGGTCGCTGACCAGTTTCATGTCGGCCAGCGGCATCTTCACCTGGCCCGCCGTGATCATCTGGCCCAGGTCCAGGTCGGTGATCGAGACCTCGATCGACTCGGGGATGTCGACGACGCGGCACTCGATCTCGATCTCGTTGAGCGGGTGCATGAGGATCGCGCCCGCCTGCTTGAGGCCGATGGGCTCGCCCACCAGCTGGATGTGCACGCGGGTGTGCACGCGCTCGTTCAGGTCGACGCGCGCCATGTCGGCGTGCACGACGTTCGTGCCCAGGTAGTCGAACTGCAGCGCCTTGAGCAGGACCATCTGCATCTCGTCGGCCTCCTTGTGGCCCGGGAAGTCCAGGCGGAAGACCTTCTCGCCCTTCTGGATGAGCGTCATCGCCTGCTTGCGGTCCAGCGTGATCGGCAGCGACGGCTTGTTGTGGCCGAAGACCACCGCCGGCAGACGCCCCTGCGCGCGATCGCGCTGTGCGTAACGCGTGCCGATGCGCTCGCGCTTGTTGGCCTGAAGAACGGGTGCTTTCTCGTGCATGGCTGTTTACCTCTTTCATTCGCCGCCTGTTTCGCGGCTGTCTGTGTGTCTGGACGGTCGAACTTCACAGGCTCTTGCGCCTGGTTTACCTCTTGACCCCCGCGGTCTTCTTGAAGAGCGCGCTCACCGACATGTTGTTGTGGATGCGGTGGATCGCCTCGCCCAGCAGGTCGGCGACGCACAGCTCCACGTACCGGTCGCCCAGCGGCTGCGCGCGCTCGGCGCCGTCGGGGAGCGTGTTCGTGCAGACGACGCGGGTGATCGGGGCGTCGCGCAGGCGCTCCATCGCCATGCCCACCAGCACGCCGTGCGTCGCCGCGACGAGCACCTTGCTCGCGCCGGCCTGCATGACGACCTTCGCCGCCTCGCACACCGTGCCGGCGGTGGTGATCATGTCGTCGAACATGAGCACCGTGCGGTTCTTGACGTTGCCGATGAGCGTGCCGGTCTTGACCTCGCTGCCCGAGAGGCGGCGCTTGTGGATGATCGCCAGGTCGCCCCCGAGGATGTTCGCGAAACTCTCGGCGACCTTGACGTTGCCCACGTCCGGGCTCACCAGCACCAGGTCGCCGAGCTCTTCGCGGATGCTCTCGAAGTACGCGTGGAAGACCGGCGTCGCGGACAGGTGGTCCACCGGGATGTCGAAGAAGCCCTGGATCTGGGCCGCGTGCAGGTCGATCGCCAGCACGCGCTCGGCCCCGGCGGTGGTGATGAGGTTGGCGACGAGCTTGGCGGTGATCGGCACGCGCCCCTCGTCCTTGCGGTCCTGGCGCGCGTAGCCGAAGTACGGGGTCACGACCGTCACCCGCCGGGCGCTGGCGCGCTTGAGGCAGTCGATGAAGATCAGCAGCTCCATCAGGTTGTCGTTCACCGGCGTGCCGGTCGAGATGATCACGTAGCAGTCGCGCCCGCGCACGTCCTCGTCGAGCTTGACGATGATCTCGCCGTCGGGGAACGTCTCGGTGCGCGCGGCGCCCAGGGGCATGTGCAGGTGCTCGCACACCCGGCGCGCGAGCTCCACGCTGTGCTTGCCCGCGAAGACCTTCAGCCCGTTGGTGTCGTGCGCGTGGCTCACCGCGACGCCTCCTTCGCATGCCCCGCGAGGCCCGCGCCCGCGCGCGACCGGAAGATCCGGTCCACCTCGGCCAACTGCTCGGGCGTGTTGATGCTCAGCACGTCCTCCGGCGGCACGGCGTCGATCACCTCGACCCGCTCGCCCTGGCTCAGCAGGAGCGCCGGCACGTCCGTCAGGTAGTACTCGCCGCTCCCCGGATTGACCTTCACCTTCGAGAGGTTCGAGAACAGCGCCCCGGCGCCGAAGCAGTAGTAGCTCGGGTTGATCTCCCGGATCTCGCGCTGCGCCGGCGTGCAGTCCTTGTGCTCGACGATCCCCGCGAAGCGCCCCTGCGCGTCGCGCACGATCCGCCCGTAGCCCGTCGGGTCGGCGATGCGGCTGGTCGCCAGCGTCGCGCTCGCGCCCGTCGCGCGGTGCCGGTCCAGCAGCAGTGCGAGCGTCTCGGCCCGGATCAGCGGGCCATCCCCCGCGAGCACGATCACCGGGTCGCGGTCGCCGATGCCCTGGAACAGCGGCTGGGCGCACTGCACCGCGTGCCCCGTGCCCAGCTGCGGGCTCTGCAGCGCGAACTCCACGTCGTGCTGACCCGCGAACGCCGCACGCACCAGTTCGTGCTTGTGCCCCACCACGAGCACGATCTTCCGGCACCCGGCGCCGCGGCACGCGTCCACCACCGCCTGCACCATCGGACGCGGGGGGTCGCCCACCGGGTGCAGCACCTTGGGCAGATCGCTCTGCATCCGCTTGCCCATGCCCGCGGCGAGAATGATCGCGCTGGGCGCACCCGCGTGCCCCTTCGACGATGGCCGCGTTGTGTTGGTCGAGTGGGCCGCCATGGCGTGTGGCGTTCCCGCGATCGAGCACGCTGGGCTCGGCTTGCAAGCCGGTTCGGGCGAGGGCGGAGCAGCGGCGGAAGCAGGAACTGGGCGACCAGGATTCGAACCTGGACAAACAGAACCAAAATCTGCTGTGCTACCGTTACACCATCGCCCAAAGGCCGCCGACCGATTCGCGCCGACGCTTCGAGCGCTCGGCGGGAATCGCTGCTCTCCGGAGGAAGTCTCCCGGGGAGCGGGAGTGCAAGCAACTGGTTGTTGGCGCGGGGACCGCGTACCTCCTGTGAGGGGCGGGTGTGACTCATTCACGCCGCCCGGACTCGGACCACCCTGTCGCGGTCCGAGCGGCGCGCTCCAGCGCACCCTCAGGAAGCCGCGGCACGACCGCCTCTGTGTCGAGCATCACGGGCGTGAGCACGACCAGCACGGTTGAAGCTCGGACGACCCCACGCCGCTGTGGATGGCCGCCCCTGACCGCGCCTCGCGTTCGCGGGTTCCGCCGGGTCGCTTGCGGCGACTCGACCAGACCCCGAACAACTTGTCGCGGTCGGCTTCGAAGAAGGCAAGTCTAGGCCGCGGTTCCGTCGTGGACGACTACAGCGAATCCCGGGTCCGGTTCATCTCGATGCGCGACAGCCAATAGCAGGCGAGCACCGCCGGCACGGCCAGGACCTGGGTGTCTCCGAAGTTCGACACCGCCAGGGGTCCGAAGTCGGTGGTTTCGCGGGTGATGACGTACCCGCGGCTGACCCGGCGGAGCGCGCAGAACTCACGCAGGCCCCGCAGTTCGCTGGGGCCCGGCGCCGACTGGGTGTATTTGACTTCGAAGGGAACGATCGCGCCGTCCAACTCGGCGACGACGTCGACCTCGAAGCCGTCACGACTCTGCCAGTACGAGAAGCCGACGTTCTGCTGGTAGTAGTGCGTGAACAGGTGCTTGAAGAACGCCGTTTCCACCGTCAGGCCCAGCAGTTCCGGCTGGGTCAGCAAGGAGCGGCCGCGGAGCAGGACGCTCCCGGCGATCGCCGCGTCGGCGAGGTACACCTTGTACTTCCCTCGCAACACCTCCTTGCCGTAGCCGTGGGGGCGCAGCCTGTAGATCAGGTTGGCCTCTTCCAACAACGACAGGAAGTTGTTCACTGTTGAGCGGGTCAGTTCCAGCGTGCTGCAGAGTGTCGGGATGTTCAGCGTGCCCGCGTCGTGGCGGCACAGGTACAGGAACAGACGTTCGAGTTCCACCACGCGGCGAACACCGTAGAGCGCCGTCATGTCCCGCTTGAGCACCTTGTCGACGATGTCCTCACGGAGCAGGCGCTGTGCCGTGACGAGGCTCTCGACGCGTGCAGTCTCGGGGAACCCGCCCCGCAGGAGGTACTCGTGGAAGGCCGGCACCAGATCGCGCGCGATCACGCCGATCCGCATGCGTTCCGGCTGCGTCATCGTGGCCGTCACGCTCAGCGATGGGATTTCGGGAAGGTCGGGGATGCGTTCTGCGCGAAGGTGGAGGTACTCCGCGAACGACATCGTGGGCATCCGGATCGTGTGCCAGCGTCCGACGCCGCTCTCGGGCTGTTGGGAGAGCGGGATCGCCGAGCCCGTCACGACGATGCGCCGTTGCGGATGAAAGTCGACCTGGTGTTTGAGCCAGACCTCCCAGTTCGGCACGCTCTGGACTTCGTCGAGGAGCAGGTACTCGAGGTCGGGACGGATCGTGTGCAGTTCGCGCCAAGCGCGCAGCACTCGTTCGATGCCCGCGAGTTTGAGCAACGGGTGGTCGAAGGTCGCGTAGATCACCTGCGACGACGCGACCCCGCGCTCGATGAGCCGGTCGGCGACTTGCAGCAGCAGCGTCGTCTTGCCGACGCGCCGAGCGCCGGTAAGGAGCACCGCGCGCCGGGCCGGGGGGCGCTCGACCCATTCCAGCACCTGTGAGAATGCCGCGCGGCGCCAGTCGGGCAGATCCGGCGCGCGGGCGCCGTCCCACCACGGGTTGAACTCGCGCAGGACCGCATAGATCTCCGCGTCCGACACGAGTTGTTCGAGATTGCGAGCGCCCATTAGTGATAGTATACTATCACTAAATCACGCAGGCAGTGTGTATTGCCAATCTGGATGCGTGTTCGGGTTTTATACGTTGAACAGGAAGTGGCAGACGTCCCCGTCCTTCATGACGTAGTTCTTCCCCTCGATCCGCAGTTTCCCGGCGTCCTTGATCGCCTTCTCGCTCCCGTACTGCACCAGGTCATCCACGGAGTAGATCTCCGCCCGGATGAACCCGCGCTCGAAGTCGGTGTGGATGACGCCCGCGGCCTGGGGGGCGGTTGCGCCGACGGGGACCGTCCACGCGCGGATTTCCTTCTCCCCGGCGGTGTAGTAACTCTGCAGGCCCAGCAGGTGGTAGGCCGCCCGCGCCAAGGCGCTCAGCGCCGGCTCGTCCATCCCCAGGCTCTGGAGCATCTCGAGGCGGTCGGCGTCGTTGAGTTCGACCAGTTCGCTCTCGATGCGTGCGCAGACGGGCACGACGTCGTTCTCCGGATCGCCGCCGACGCTCTTGACGTACTCGCGCACCTTCATCGCGAGCGGGCCCCGGCCGTGCGGATCGTCCTCGGAGACGTTCGCGACGTAGAGGATCTTCTTCGCGGTGATGAACCCGAGGCTCTTGAAGGCCTTCTGCTGTTCCGGGTCGTCGAACCTCACGCCGATGGCGGGCTTGCCGTCCTCGAGCACGGGTTTGACCTTCTTGAGCACTTCCAGGCGGGCGATGGCCTCGCGGTCGCCGCCCTTGGCGGAGCGCTCCGCCTTGGAGATCGAACTCTCGACGGTCTGCAGGTCTGCGAGGATCAGTTCGGCGTTGATGGTGTTGATGTCCCGGATGGGATCGACGGTGCCCTCGACGTGCGTGATGTCCTCGCCGCCGGGCGCTTTCTCGAAGCAGCGCACGACTTCCACGATGGCGTCGACCTCGCGGATGTGCGAGAGGAACTTGTTGCCGAGCCCCTCGCCCTTGCTCGCGCCGCGCACGATGCCGGCGATGTCGACCAGGCGCAGGGCCGCGGGGATGACCTTGTCGGTGCGGATGTGCTTGTGGATGACGTCGAGGCGCGGATCGGGGATCGGCACGACGCCCACGTTGGGCTCGATGGTCGCGAACGGGTAGTTCGCGGCGAGGGCGCCCGCCTTGGTGAGGGCGTTGAACAGGGTGCTCTTGCCGACGTTCGGGAGGCCGACGATGCCTGCTTCCATGGGGGCGCTCGCTCCGGGAAAGAAAAGGGCGGGCATGGTAGGAAACCGGCCGGCCCACGCGGGCCGCGTTCAGAGGCCGCCAACTGGCCCGAGGCGGGCCTGGCCCCGGATAAACCCACCCGGGCGGCTGTCCGTGATCGCAACTGCGGGCAATACGGCCGGTGATGGGCCGTTGAACCTGCGTGGGCGTTGCTCGGCCGCGTGCCGGGACGCCGGACGGGTTTTCAGCAAAGGGGTTGATTCCAATGAACAGTTCACGATTCCAGTTGAGCGCGAGTGTGCTCGCCTTCGCGTGCGGCCTGGCGCTGGCGGCGGGGGCGATGGCTCAGGGCGATCAATCGCCCAAGTCCGGCTCCGAGGTTCTGGGCGGGCCCAAGATCCAGGACCGCAACGTCCCGGGTCAGGTCGGCGCCTTCGGGGAGAAGGGCGAACTGCAGAAGCGGGCGAGCGATCGCCTGCCGCCCGGCGCGATGCGCCGGGCCCTCGAGTCCGCGATCGGACCCGACGCGCCCGAGAGCGTCCGCGCCACCGCCGAGCAGCGCGAGAAGATCGAGAAGATCGTCCGCGACCACGAGGCGCAGGTCCGTGCGTACA
>CALMQD010000612.1 GCA_937871415.1 uncultured Phycisphaerales bacterium
TTGTCCGTCAGCGCCAGGTCCATGCTCGGCTCCAAGTCCGTCGTCAGGGCGTCGGGGCGGTGGTGGTGGTGGGGGGTGGGGGGGAGGGGGGCTTACTGATAGATCAGCCGCGCGTGCAGGCGGCCCGACTGGTGCAACTGCGCCAGGATCCCGATCTGGTCGCGCACCGGGATCGCCAGCCGCGTGAAGGCCTGCAGCAGGTCCTCGATCCGGGCGCGGTCCGAGTTGGTCGACGCCGTCGAGAAGTCCGTCCAGTTCCCCTGCGTGGCGGTGGGCTCGGTCACTTGCTCACCCCGGGCGCCGGTCACGGTCGTCACGACGATCTTGTCGTTGCCCACCGTCGCCGCCGAGATCTCCACGTCGCCCGTGACCAGGATCGTCCCCGTCCGTGCGTTGACGATCACCTGCGCCGGCAGGTCCAGCAGCGACGGGCTGAAGCGTTTGGTCAGGATCGACGCGACGAACGCGCTCGCGTTGGCCCGCTCCCGCTCCGGGATCGTCACGCGGATCGTCATGTCGTCGATCGCCCGCGCGATGAGGTCCTCGGCACGATCCGTGTCCTCCAGGTCCGCCGTCAGCCCGTTGATCTCGCTCGCCAGCATCCGCGTCGTCGCGTACGACCGGAACTCCGGCCGCACCACGAGCGTGAACGCGTCCCGCACCGCGGGCATGCGGATGTCGCGGATCAGCTGCGCCCCGCCCCGGATCACGCCCACCGTCGGCGTCTCCGTGTCCTCGATCGTCATCAGCCCCGCCCCGAACGCGAACACGCCCTGCCCGGGCAGCGGGCCCAGCAGCGGCGAGATCTCCAGTTTCCCGCCCTTGAGGCTCGACGCCGAGTGCATCACCGACACGTACAGGTCGAACCGGTCCCCCTTCACACCGCCCGACTCCGGCACCTCCACCCACAGCGACACGATCGCCGCGCTCTTGCCCTTGGCCAGGTCGCGGATGTCGCCGATCGGGTTGCCGTTGTTGGCATAAATCTGCGCTAGGGGCCGCGCCAGCACGAGTTCCGACCCCGAGTCGCCCGTCCCCTTCAGGCCCGTGACGATCCCCACACCCCGCAACTGGCTCGCCGCCTGCGTGTCCAGCCGCACCATCTCCTGAATGCTGATCACCGGGTTCTCGCGCCGCCTCGCCGCGCCCCGCGCTCCGGGCGTTACCCGGCCCGAAACCGCCTCCGGCGCGGGCGTTCCCGTAACGGGGCTCGCCCCCGGCTGCGAGCCGGATGTCGGCGCGCCCGCCGATGGAGCCGTGGGGGACGAGGGGGCCGGCTGGTTGATCCCCGCCGAGCCGCCCGGCTGAAGTTGCGCCATCGCCGCGCCCCCGAGCGCAACAACGGGCACGATGGCCGTCAAGATCCGCGTGATGGCGCGCATGGTCCAGGTCTCCGACCGGGTCATTCGCAAGCACAGTGCCAGTTTCTGTCTTCGGTGGCACCGGTCTCCAGACCGGTGCTTTGTTCTCTCAGTCTCCAGTCCGCCTGCTCAGAAGTTGAACAGCGTGTCCAGCACCCGCGTCAGGATCCCCTTCGAACCCGCGTCCTTCACGTCCCCGTCGCCCTCCACCTTCAGCGTCAGGTTCGCCACCTGGCTCGATTGGATCGTGTTCGACTTGGTGATGTCCTGCCCGCGGCAGACCCCCGAGAGCACCATCGTCGAGGCTTCCCCGTTCGACTCGATCGCCTTCCGCGCCTCGAGCACCAGGTTCCCGTTGGGCTTGACGTCGATGATCTCCGCGGCGATCCGCGCCGTGAAGTTGTCCTTCCGCTCCAGGCTCCCGTCCCCCTCGAACTTGTTGTTGCTCCCCACGTCCAGGTCCGCGGTGCTCTGCGAGTCGCCGTTGCGCAACTGCAGTTCCAGCAGGTTCCGCAGCGACGGGAACTTCTTGAGCGACGCGCCGACGTCGAGCTTCTTGTCCGTCTTCAGGTTCTGCTCGAACTTCTGCGACGAGACCTCGTTGATGATGATCTCGATCAGGTCGTGCTTCTGGAACGTCCGCGGCTTGGGGGGCACCACCACCATCAGGCTGTACCCGTCCAGCACCATCGCCGCCCGCCGCGCCGCCGCGTCCGGGTCGTCCTGCCCGCGCACATCCGTCGACGTGGCCGGCGGAGCCGTAGGCCCCGGCGCCGCCGCCGGCGCGGGATTGGCCGGGGAACCCGGGTTCTGCGTGGTTCCTCCCCCGCCGCCACTGCCCGGGTTGCCGCCGCTCTCGGGCTGAGCCGGGCTGGCCGCCGCGGGTTGCGAGGCCGGCGTTTCCGCCATCGGCCGCTCGAACAGGCTCTGAGCGTCCGCCGCCCCCGGCGCGGCCAGCAGGCACATCAGCGCGATGAGGCCCGCCGCGGTTCCTCGCCGTCCCCCGCGGCTCGTGATCTTCGTCGTCACCTGTCGCCCGTTCATCGTGCGCTCCTGTTCCCGCCGCGTGCGTGATCCGTCTGCCCCTGCGCCGCGCTCGTATCCGCGGGCGCTTCCGCGTCGTCGCTGGCGAGCATGACCGCGCGTCCCGGCCCGCTCACGCGCGCCCGGATGTTGTCGCGTCGGTCCTCCAGGCGCAGCAGGACTTCTTCGCCGTCCCGCGCCGGGCCCAGCGCCCGCGCCTTGGCCTTCACCGTCACCGACCCGCTCAGGCAGTGCACCCACACGATGTCGCCGCGCTTGACGATGATCGGCGGATCCACGTCCGGATCGGTCACCACCTGGCCGGCCCGCAGCGACCTGCTCGCGATCTGCTCGCCCGCCTCCAGCGCGACCTTGTCACCGGGGCTCACCCAGCGTTCTTCCAGCACCGAGTTCGCCTCGTTCACCGCCTCGCCCCGCCCGACAGATTCGGTCATCACACGCGCCAGCCGGCGGACCCGCACCTCGACCGTCAGCGACTTCTCGAGAACGATCCGATCGCCCCGGTACAGCGTCACCCGCACCGGCTGCCGCTCGCTCGTCACCGCCGACTGCGCATCGATGCTCACCGGATCGCCGCCGACCTCCCGCGCCAGCAGTTCGCCGTCCTGCGGATCAAACTTCAGTTGCAAGGAATCCGCTT
>CALMQD010000613.1 GCA_937871415.1 uncultured Phycisphaerales bacterium
GGCGACATCCCGTCGACGTCGTTCTACACGCCGATCATCATGGCCGCCGACGCGGTGAGTTCGGCCCGCCCCGGCGCACGGCGCGAGAGCATGGAGAAGTACATCCAGCGACTCAATGAACTGCAGGACATCGCGCTGCAGCAACCGGGCGTCACCGAGGCCTTCGCGATCCAGGCCGGGCGCGAAGTCCGCGTCATGGTCGACGCGAAAAAGATCAGCGACGACGAAGCCCACCTGGTCGCGTACAACATCGCGAAGAAGGTCAGTGAAGAAATGACCTTCCCGGGCGAGATCCGCGTCACGGTCCTGCGCGAAACGCGGGCGGTGGAGTTCGCGCGCTGAGGCTTACCCCTCGATCCGCCCCCGGCACTCGCCGAAGCCGATCCGCCGGAAACCCTCGCGTTCGCAGTATGCCCGCATGACGATCTCGTCGCCGTCCTGCAGGAACGTCCGCGTTTCGCCGGTGGGCAACTGGATCGGTTTGCGGGGCTTGGGTTTGCCGTCGGCGCCGAGCGCCGGCGGGCCGTCCCACGTCAGTTCGAGCAGACACCCGCGGCTCGACGGGTCGCGCCCCGAGATCGTGCCCGTGCCCAGCAGATCGCCCGGCTGCAGGTTGCACCCGTTGCTCGCGTGGTGCACAAGCATCTGCGCGACGGTCCAGAAGAGGTCCCTCGTGTTGCCGCGGCTGAGCATCTGCTCGCGCAGGCCGCGCTCGCGCATCTGAGAAGTCAAGAGCCACACTTCGACCGTGATATCGAGCCCCCACTGCCCGGGCAGTTGCAGGTAGTCGAGCGGTGCGGGGTCGTCGGCGTCGCGGCTGGGGCCCGCGACGCGGAACGGCTCCAGTGCGCCGCCGCCCCCCGCCGTCACGATCATCGGCGACACCGAGGTCGCGAAGTTCTTGGCCAGGAACGGGCCGAGCGGCTGATACTCCCATTTTTGAAGGTCGCGTGCCGACCAGTCGTTCAGGATGCACATCCCGAAGACCTCGCGCTCGACCTGGTCCTTGCCGATCGGCGATCCGATCTCGTTTCCCTCGCCGACGTACACGCCCAGTTCCATCTCGTAATCGAGCATCTTGCACGGGCCGAACGTCGGCGCCGCGGCGTCATCGGCCTTGGTCTGGCCGTGCGGGCGGCGGATCGGCGTGCCGCTGGTCACGATCGACGATGCACGCCCGTGGTAACCGATCGGCACGTGCTTGTAGTTGGGCAGGAGCGCGTTGTCGGGCCTGAACATCATGCCGACGTTCGTCGCGTGGTGCTTGCTCGCGTAGAAGTCCGTGTAGTTGAAGACGGCCATCGGCGCGATCAGTTCGGTGTCCCTCAGCGGACGGAGCGCCTTCTGGCGCAGCCGGCGCGCCTGCTGTCCGCCCGGCGCGTCGGCCCTCAGGAATCCCTGCAGGCGCTCGCGCACGACGCTCCAGAGTTCCGGCGTGCCCGCGATGAAGTTCCACGTGGGCATGTGCAGCGCCCGCGGGAGGAGGTCTTCCTCCGGGTCGCCGAAGATCCCCGCCTCCGCCAGTTGTCCGATGTCCACGACCTGGTCGCCGATCACCGACCCCAGGTGCGGGTGCGTGTGCCCGTGGTGCTCGGCCTCGAAGGCGACCAGCGGCAGGTTCTGGATCGGGAAATCGCTCTTCGGGTCGTTCGCCGCTTCGACCCACGACTGGAGTGTCGGGTCGTGCGTCGCGTTGACCCCGGAAGAAAACGGAGGGAGTATCTCGTCGCTCATGGACCCAGCGTAGCGGGTCCGCTCATGCCCCGGGGAGGAGCCCGAGCCGCTGGAGTTCCTCGACGGGCTCGTTGAACGAGCAACTGCCGTAGGAAAGGGCGAAGGTCTCGCGCGCCTGGGCCAACTGCGGGTCGCTCAGCGCCCACTCGTGCCACGAGACCAGCGTCGGGCTGAAGCGGATCGCCCGCGGGTCGGTCTCTTCCAGCAGCCCGACGAGCGCCGGCGTGTCGAAGCGGTGGGTCCGAACGAACGCCGCGGCGAGGAACAGGTTCAGGAATCCGTGCATCACACCCCTCGGGCAGTTGGGTTCGTAGGTGAGCGGGTAGTGAGCGCGGATCGCGTGGTGCAGACCCGCGGTCGCCTTGAACGGCACGTCCGCCTGCGCGCACTGCACCAGCACCTCCGCGATGCGTTCGGGCGCGGGGAACGCCTCGGGCGTAACGCCGCCGGTGCGGATCTTCGCCGCGGCCTCGGCCCCCGCCAGCGCCGCGATCATGCCGCGGATGTCGGGGAGTTTCGGCGCTCCGTTCACCGTCGCCGGCAGCACCGGGATCTCGAAGAACGCGAAGAGCTCTTCCGGCATGCTCTCGATCGCGTGGTCGATGAACTCCGCCCCGGCCAGCCCCTTGCCCTCGCCCGCGGCGGGAACCTTCACTTCGACGGCGTCGATGATCGCCAGGCCGTTGGCCTCCTGCGTGTGCCGATGGTTGAACGCGAAGACCGCGTCGATGTCGCGCTCCAGATCGCCGTCGATGATCGCCGAGATCAGCCACGGCTGCTCCCACATCTCGGCCTCTTCCTTGAGGGTGCGCGGGAGCAGCTGGCCGGCGGCGGCGCGGAACTCTTCCAGGCGTGAGACCGGCAGAATGAAGCGGCCGAGCATCCACGCCTCGGGGGAGCCCAGGTACTTCGCGTAGTTCGCAACCGACGCCGTCATGTCGAGCTTCGCCGGGGGGAAAAGCCCGGCGTAATCGATGAGGCCCCCCATGAGCACCTTCACGGTCTCGAACGGCTCGTGCACATCGGGCCTGGGTTGTCCGTTCTCGCCGGCCATGTTCGACCTCCTGTCGCGACTGCCCCCGGATCCCATCACTTGGCGAGTTTCGCCACAAGCCGCCAGACATCGTGCGGAGTCATCGCGCGGGCCGTCCGCTGATTGAACTCCCGCACCACCGCCTCGAACCGATCCGTGTACGGCAACTGGTCACGCTGTCCCAGCGTGTCGCTCACCTCGATCACCAGCCCCGCCAGGGTCTGTTCTTCCTCCGGGCTGAGTTTCACCGGCGAGGTATGCACCGCGGCCTTTCCGATCTTCGGCAGTCTGCCGGCCTTCCGCAGGTTGTGGAGCCGGCGCAGGACTTCGCGCTCGCTGGCGCTTGTGCCGACCGTCGCCCAGCCCTCGTGCGATCGGACGGCCTGGTACAAGCCGTCGAACTCGGGCGTGTAGGGGAGGTCGTCGAGCGTTCTGCCCGCCACTTCGTACGCCGCGATGATCGCGGTGTTCAACGCGTCGACCGGTTCGCGTTTTGCGGATGAGCGGACCCTAGCGCGAGATTCATCGGAGCCGAACAGGCCCGACGCCTCGGCTTGCGGGGCGCCGGCAGGGGATCCGATCAACGGCGCGGCGCCGTCGGTCTTGGACGCGCGTCCCAGGCGTGCAAGCCAGTCGCGGTAACCGCCGTTGCCCGGGGTCGTCCCCGCATTCCCCGGCGATCGGTACGAGCGCACGACGCCGGCAGCGCCGAGCGACTCAAGTATGTCGGGCTTCACGGAGATCTGATCGAAACCGTGGCGTGCGATCTCGGCATTGATCTCATCGATCGTCAGGTCCATCAGCCGGCCCCGCCCGGACTGGTCGCAGGCGCGGACCAGCGAGCCGACGATCTGGTGGGCCGTGCGGAACGGCACCCCGCGGAGCACCAGCATCTCGGCGAGCGCGGTCGCGTCCGGGTAACCGCGATCGAGCCCGCCTCCGCTTCGGGCGATCTCCTGCGGCCGGAACGTTGCCCCGCGGATCACACGGGCGGCCATCTCGAGACAATCCCGCGTCAGGTCGAACGCCGCGAAAACGCTGCGCTTATCTTCCTGCAGATCGCGGTTGTACCCGATGGGAAGCCCTTTGCAGATCGTCAGCAGCGCGACCAGGTGGCCGGACAGGCTGCCCCCACGCCCGCGGATCAACTCGAGCATGTCCGGGTTGCGCTTCTGGGGCATCATGCTCGAGCCCGTGGTGTGCTCCGGCGCCAGGCTCAGAAAGCCGAACTCGGTCGAGCAGTAGAGGATCCACTGCTCGGCCCATCGGGACAGGTGGACGCCGATGCGCGCACACGCGTACAGAAAATCCAGCGCTTCATCGCGGGAAGCGGTCGCGTCGATCGAACTCTCCACCGGTTGCTTGAGCCCCAGCCCCTTGGTCGTCATGTCCCGGTCGAGGGGCAGGATGGAACCGGCGATCGCGCCAGCGCCAAGGGGCGACGCGGCCAGCCCGAGGGGGTCGCTCGCCAAGCGGATGATCGACTCCTCGTCGCGCCGGAACATCGACCACCAAGCCCACGCCTCGGCGCCGACGCACGCCGGCTGGGCCCGCTGAAGGTGGGTGTAACTCGGCAGCAGCACGTCCCCCTGCCGGGCCGCGAGCTCCTCGAAGGCTTCCGACACGCTGTCCAGACGGCCCGCCAGTTCGCAGCAGGCCTCGCGGAGATACAGGCGCAGGTCGAGAGCGACCTGGTCGTTGCGGCTTCGCCCGGTGTGCAGGCGCCGACCGGGATCGCCCACCTTCTCGATCAGCGCCGCCTCGAGGCACATGTGCACGTCCTCGAGTTCGGTCTTCCAACCCGGCCACGCGCCGGGCACCCCGACGGCGGTCGGCCCCGCGGGGGCGGACTCGATCTCGCGTTTGATCTCGCCAAAGCCGCGTTCGATCGACCGCAGGTCGGGCTCGGAGATCAGCCCGACGCTGTGCAGCATCCGGGCATGGGCGAGAGAGCCGGCGATGTCGGCCTCGTACAGACGCGTGTCGATGCTCAGACTCTCGACGAACCGCGTCGCGAGCGGGTCGCTCGATGAGCCCTCGCCGCCCTTGGCGGCTTCCCAGGCCTTGGCGGGCGCGCTCGCCCCGGCTCGATCCCCCATGTTCAGCGGCTCCCCTGGGATGGCGCCTCGCCGCTCCCGCTCTGCCCCGATGTCGGAGCGGGCGTCAGCCACGCGCTCAAATCCGCGGCCTCGGCCACCCACACCTGGCTCGAGCCCTTGGTCTCACCCTCGATCTTCCGCCCGCGCTGGCTGGTCCACATCATCCAACGCCCGTCGTCGCTGAACGCCGGCAGCACGTCGGCGCCGGGCGCGGTCGTGATGCGCCGCTTCCACAGCGATTCGACCGGCTTGTCCCAGTCGACCTCGATCGCCCAGATGTCGTAGTTCGAATGGTCCTTGCCGCTGTTGGCGTACACCAGGAACCGCCCCGAGGGATGCCAGAACGGACCCCAGTTCACCTCGTCGTTCGCGGTCAGGGCTTTCTCTCTCGCGATCCCCACCGGCACGCCGTCCTCGAACTTGAGTTCCGCGACGTACAACTGGAGCAGGTCGTTGCCCGCGCGATCGGAGCGGTAGCAGATGCTCCTGTTGTCGGGCGAGAAGAACGGCCCACCGTCGTACCCCGGCGCCTCCACGATCGCGTGGTGCTTGCCCGTCTGGGTATCGAACACGAAGATGTCCGCGTCCGGCTTCGGAGAGTCCGTGTCCTTCACGTGCGCGTAGAGCACGAATCGACCGTCCTTCGAGTACGAGCACTCGGCGTCGTACCGCGGCAACTCGAACAGCGGCCGCGCCTCGTCCCAGTTCTTGCGCGCCCGCAGTGTCGGACATTGAGCGTCGAGTTCCCGCCGGAACTCGTCGCTGGCCTGGCCGATCTTCTTCGCGTCGCCTTCCTTGAGGAGTTCGTTGATGCGTGCCCGGTGCTTCTCGCCGACGGCGTTGAGTTTGGAGACTTCCCCTTCCAGCGGATGGCCCTTGGGAAGATCGGAGAGCATCGCCGAGACGCAGCGCTCGACCACCTCCATCTCATCCGGGAACTGCCAGACGTACCGGCTCGTGCCGCGCTGGTAGCCGCTCTTGGCTGGGGCGCTCGGGGCCTTGAGCGTCGAACCGAAGAGCACGCGGAATGGCTCGGTCGGGTGGATCCAGCCGCAGGTGTTGGCCGAACCCGGCGGACTGATCTCGACGGGCTCTTCGATGCCCGAAATGTGCCCGGCGTCGTACTTGAGTTTTGCGACGTACATCGCGTAGAACGGCTGCGGTTCCTGATCCTTGGGCGGAACGGGCACCGCCTGGAACACGACCCAGCGCGGCGGGCTCTGGTGATCGAAGTAGGCCTCGCCCGCCTTGATGAACATCGAACGCTGCGTGAGTTGCACGTGACGGCTCAGCAGCGGAGCCTCCTCCTGCGACCACGCCGGCGATTCAGTGGAAGGCTGATCGCGAGGTTCGTCGGCGGTTCCGGCGATCGCGCCGGCGGCGCTCAGGCACAAGCCCGCCGCCGCTGCCGTCCACATCCCCCAACTCGGCCCACGCTGTGGGCATTTGCGGTGCATGGTGAAGCCTCCGTTGCGTACAGCGCAAGCGTACGCGCGATCGGGTTCGCCCGGACCCTCGGCCGCGGATCCGCCCGCACGAGCCGCCAACGATGCGGGCGTGAACAGCGCCCCCGACGACGGACTGACGATCGTGCACGCCGCGGCGGCCTATGTCGTGGTCTGCAAGCCCGCGGGGATGCTCTCGGTTCCGGGCAAAGGACCTCACAACCAGGACTGTGTCGCGTCGCGAGTTCGTGAGATGTTCCCGACATCCAAGGGGCCGCTTATCGTCCACCGGCTGGACATGGATACCTCCGGCCTGCTGGTGCTTGGCCTCACGAGCGATGCGCAACGTCTGCTGTCAGGCCAGTTCGAGAAGCGACAGGTCGACAAGGCCTACGTCGCCGTGGTGGCCGGGCGACTGGGTGCGGAGCGCGGCGAGATCGACCTGCCCATCCGGCCCGACATCGAACGCCGGCCGCTTCAAATCGTCGACCACGAGCACGGCCGTCCGTCGTCGACACGCTGGCGTTTGGTCGCGCTCGACGCGGAGTGTTCACGAGTGGAACTCGAGCCCGTGACCGGACGGACACACCAGTTGCGCGTGCACATGGCCGAGATTGGCCATCCGATCCTCGGGGATGTGCTGTACGGTCCGCAGCCGCAGACGGGCGAGGCCTCCCCCCGGCTGCTGCTCCACGCGTCGTACCTGCGCTTCCGTGAGCCGCTCGAATCTGGAACACTCGGTGACTGGATGGAGTTTCGCTCGCCGCCGGCGTTCTGAGGCCGACGGGTTGCAGTCATTCAGGAAGAACGGCGGAACGTCTAAACCACGTCGATTCCCACGGCAGCGGCCCGACGGGCGACCTCGGGCACACGAGTCAGGCCGGCGTGCTCGCAGACACGCCAGAGTCCGCGCGCGTCGTCGGCATCGAAGGCGCCGACGTCGAAACTGTCCACGTCGAGCACGCCCCAGCAGGTCCCGGGGTTGTCGCCCGTGCCCCCACTGTCGGGTTCGAACATCGGCACAACGACCTCGGACCGGTCGCGCGGGTCGCAGGCGATGTACCCCGCTCCAAGGCGCGAAACATCAGTCACCACCAACATCCGCCGCGTGGTCCAAGACCGTCCGCACGCACCGTGCAGGCCGATCGGCGAGCACGCGGGTTTATCGCGGCATGCCTCCAGGAGCATCTCCTCGCCGGGAGCCTTGACGTAGAACCCGAGCCACGAGACGCCGGTGGGCGAGAGTGCTTCCCACATCGCGTCCACGCACCGGCGGATCGCGCCGGCCCGGTCCGGGCCGGTGATGACCCGCTCCGATCGCGGAAGAGTTCGCACCAACTGGTCGTAGAGCCTCTCACGTCGGCTCATGCGTCGGGCCTCCGGCCGTGTCAAAGCCCCAAAACGAACCATGCCCCGACGAGCGGGGCACGGGAGGAATCGTTCGCGGTTCCGCCGCCGGCGCCCGCTCAGAGCGTCGCGCTGGTGTACGGCAGCAGCCCGACGAACCGGGCCCGCTTGATCGCCGTTGCGATCATGCGCTGCTCCTTGGCGGAAGACTGCACGCGCTTGCGGGCGTAGATCTTCCCGTTCGGCGACATCAGGCGGCGGAGATTCTCGACGTCCTTGTAGTCGACGTACTCCATCCCCTTCGCGCCTTCCTTGACGACCTTGACCTTGGGCTGCGTGCCAAATCGATTGAAACGGCTCATGCTGCGGAAACTCCGTCTTGGACTCTCGGCCCGCCGCACAGGGCGGGCGACGGTAAAACCCCCAGACCCCAGTGGTCTGAGGGGCTGAAAGTCTAGGCCGGTTGCTCGCGGGTTCCCAATCTGTCGCCCCGCCGATCGGGTGGCGTTTGGGTGTGCGAGGAACAGCGCGAGGGCCGTAGTTTCACTTCGCCAATCGCATGGGCGCGGGCCGGGTCAGCGTCAGAAACAGCGCCACCAGCAACATCACGGAGTTCTGGGCGATATTGCACCAGCCGACGGACTTGGGGCAGAACGGCGACAACTTGCCGAAGCAGCCGCATTCCACGCTCATGTTCCGCCACAGCACCGAGGCGATGAGCAGGATGAACCCGACGAGCATCACGCTCATGATCAGCGCGGCGCCGCGACGCCAGACACCCAGGATGAGCGCCAGGCCGCTCACGACCTCCAGCCACGGCGTCACGCTCACCGACGCGCGGATCGCCCAGTCGGGCAGACCGAGCTTGAACGCCTGGACGCTCGACGCGAAGGTCTGCGGGCCGTTCATCGCCTGGGGGCTCGACGCGGGGTGCAGTTTGTTCCACGCGGCGAAGATGAACAGGCCTCCCAGGAGCATGCGCATCGTCCACTGGGTCGCCCACAGCACGCTGAGATCGCCGCGCCGCAGCGCGGATTCGCCCCCGTGTTCGGAGGCGGCGGGGGTTGCAGACTGGCTCATTCGAAGTCCTCCCCGGTCTCGACGGGATAACCCAGCGCCTTCCAGCCCGGGAAGCCGTCGTGGATGATGAAGATGCGTGCGTACCCGGAGTTCTCGAGCATTTCCGCAACGCGCTCGGACTCGTCGCAGTGCCCACCGTTGCAGTACACGATCGTCAGGTTCTCTTTGGGCAGCAGGCCGAGCTTTGCGGGAATCTGGTCCTGGAAATCGACCAGTTCCAAACGCACAGCGCCGGGGATGTGACCTTCCGCAAATTTCTCCTTGGGTCGGGCGTCGACAAAGTTCGTTTCCCCGGCGTCGAACGCCGCCTTGGCCTCCGCCAGCGTGATCTGGCCCTTGGGCAACTGGTCCTTGGGCGTCGGCTTGAACGCCTCCGCACTCGTCGGCACGCCGCTCTCGGCGGGCTCGGCGGGCTGAGCCTTGGGTGTCTCGGCGGCGGTCTGGACGGGCTCCACGGGTTTCGAAGTCTCAGCGCCCGTCGTCGCGGGCTCGGCCGCGCCGCCCGGCGCCGGCGTCACCGGCAAAGTGAACTCGGTCGTGTTTCGTCCGAGTTTGATCGGACGGACCAGCGCATCGGCGGTGCCCATGAGCAGCCCCAGCGCGACCAGGGCGGAGGCTTGCACCCAGATGCTCCTGATCCCGCCGACACTCTTGGAGTTGCTTGTGTTCATTTCGGATCCTCCGCGGGCGCGAGCCGTCGTCAAGTTCTCGCGGCCTCCGGAAAAACACCCCCCCATCGCCCCCATGGTCTGTGCGTCGATTTCGCGTGACGCAAGGCCATGGGGGGATGGGGGAGAAGAAGAGGTCAGGCCTGGACTGTCGACATTACTTCTTGGGGGACATGGGCTCGATCTTCTTCGCGCCGGGCGCCGCGGGCGCGACCGCCGGGCGGATCGCCGGCGTGCCGTTGGTGCCCGCGGCCGGCGCCTTGG
>CALMQD010000614.1 GCA_937871415.1 uncultured Phycisphaerales bacterium
CGTAGTTGTTCTTGATGCTCTTGTCGTTGGGCCACATCACCTTGCCCTGCCACGTGGGCAGCGGCGTGCTCAGGTTGGCGCCCTCGAGCAACTGGTAGTGCGTGATCATGAACTCGTCGGCGAGCGTGGTGCGCGACGGGTCCTGGGCCGCGGGCAGCATGTACCCGAACCGCAGGCGGCGCGTGTCGCCGCCGTAGCGCAGCGGGCCCATCGGCGGGTCCGCCGGTCCGAGCTGCTCGAACTTCACGTTGAGCGGAGCCGCCGTGAGATTCTCGACGCGCTGCTCGATCGTGAACTCGTACGAGCCGACCGGCAGGCGGTACTGGCGCACGACCTTCGCGACGGGTGTTCCCTCGCCGTCGACGATGGTGGCTTCAAACTCGCCGGGGGCGAGCTGCGTCCAGTAGGTCTTGGTGGGGTCCGCCGCGTTGAGCGCCAGGTCGACGCGCTCCCCGTTGATGTAGACCGCGAAGGCGGCGAAGGGTGTGATGCCGACGTCCGCGATGGGGCTCGCGGCGCTCTTGAGGAATCGCTGCAGCACCTCGTGCTGCTGCGCGCCGGCGTGCTCGAAGTGGTTCGCGAGAACGAGCTCGCTCACGCCCGCGCCGACGGGGCTGAACCGCAGTTCCATTTCATAGCCGGGCGATGTGCCGCCGGCCGCGCCGGAAGCCCCGGAAGTCGCGCTCCCCGCGTTCGGCGTGGACGAGCCCACGGGGGTCAGTTCCTGCCGCGGCACTTCCAGCGCGCGAAGGCCGGCGAGTTTCGGGGCCCCCGTGCCGGGTGCGCCGGTCGAGGGGGGTACTGCGGTGGTCGTTGCGGCGCTGTCGGCGGGCGTTGCCGGCTGCGGGCTGGCGGGCTTGGCCCCCGCCTGCTCGCCGGGCGGCGGGGTCGTTGAAGCCGGGGTGGCGGGGTTGGCGGAGGTGGCGGAGGCCGCCGGGGGGTTGGCGCCTGCTGGGACGGTTGGTCCGGCGGGTTTACGACCGCCGAAGAAGACCGCCGCCGCGATCCCGCCGCCGGCGACCAGCAGCAGGAGGACCGGGACCAGCGTTTTGAGGAGAGGCGAGGGGGACTTCTCGTGGGCCATGGGCCGGGATGGTACGCGCCGGGGGTGGGCCTCAGGGGCTGATTCCGGTTCGGACCGCCGGCGGGTTTCGGCGCGGAAACGCGCGGATCGACGCCGGCCCGGGCCTCACTTGCCTTCGTACAGGCGCTCGCCCAGCCAGTCCGACAGTTCCGCGATCGCCTTGATCTTCTTGGCGGTCGCGTCGATGTCGTAGGCGACTCGGACGAACTCCATCCGGTCCGGGTGCATGATGGCGTAGCAGGCGCGCGGGTCGCCGTCGCGCGGCTGGCCGACGCTCCCGACGTTGATGATCGCCTTCTCGTCGATGTACCGGTAGACGCCGTCGGTCAGTTCGTTGGGAGGGTAGAAGTCCGGCTCGTCGGTGAAGACGCCGGGCACGTGGGTGTGCCCGACCACGCAGAGTTTCTGCACCCGGTCCAGGATCGTCGTCACCTTGTCGGGCGCGTTGACGACGTCCTCCTTGAAGATGTACTCGTTGATGGGGCGGCGGGGCGAGCCGTGCACAGCGAGGATCGCGTGCCCGGTCTCCGGCGTTTTTTCCACGACGCGCACGCGCAACTGCCCGAGGAACTCGTAGCGGAGGCGGCGTTTGTCCGCGTCGGGCTCGGCGTCGAACTGCGCGCGGGTCCAATAGGCGGCGGTCTCGGCGTCGGGATTGAAGCTCGTCGGCTCGTAGAGCACCGCGAAGTCGTGGTTGCCCATGAGGCTCCAGTCCACGTTCTCGCGCACCAGGTCGACGCACTCGAGCGGATCAGGGCCGTACCCGATGATGTCGCCCAGGCAGATGATCCGCGACACGCCGCGCGAGCGGATGTCGGCGAGGACGGCCTTGAGGGCCGCCCCGTTGGCGTGCACGTCGCTGATGATCGCAAAGGCGTTCTGGCTCATCGTGGATCACAGAGGGCAACCAACCCGGGTCGGAGGAGGGCCCGCGGCCTCCGGGGGTTGAGCATCGGCCGTCGGGGCGGGTGGTGATGATAACGCCGCCGCGTCGCCGCAACCGGGGGAACCGTAGCAAGCCCGCGCCCGACCGAGGCCTGCCGGTTTCGACGGACGAACCGCGCCCGCGGCACGGGCGTTGCATCTACACCGGAGCCGGGACCGTTCGAGACGCGCCGTGCGGGCTCGACGAGCCCCGGGCACGCCGAGTTGGCAGGCCGCCGTCCATCGGCGCCGCGCAGTTTTCGCACCCGCACCCACGGAAGCGGTGCGCCGCGCCGCCGGCGGCGCGAGAAGTTGTTCGTGAGAAGCGCCTCACCGGCGCAGTCGTGTTCGCGCTTTGCCGATAAGCCTTCCGCCTATCATCGCGCCGAACACGGCGGAGTCACCGCGAACGGTCGGAGCGGCCCGGAACGGGCCGGCCCCTCCGTTCCGCGCCGTCCGCCGGGGTCCGGCAGGACGGCGAGCGTTCGACAGGAGCATTCCATGCCCGCAGCCAGCGTGAGTTACCAGCGCACCCGCGAGATGTCGATCGACGAGCTTCTGCTCGAGAACCGGGTCATCTTTCTGATCGGGGAGATCAACCCCGGGTCCGCCGCCCGCATCATGATGCAGATGCTCTACCTGGAGCACACGAAGAAGAACTCGAACATCGACCTGTACATCAACTCGCCCGGCGGCGCGGTCGACGACACGCTGGCGATCTACGACACGATGCGGTTCCTGTCGAGCCCGGTGAGCACGTACTGCATCGGCCGGGCCTATTCGGGCGCCGCGGTGCTGCTGACGGCCGGGGCCAAGGGCCGCCGCTTCATCCTGCCGCACGCCAAGGTCATGATGCACCAGCCCTTCGGCGGCGTCATGGGCCAGGCCGAGGACATCCGCCTGCAGGCCGAGCAGATCATCAAGGCCAAGAACGAACTCATCAAGATCCTCGCACGCCACACCGGCCAGGACGAGGAGCGCATCCGCCGCGACGGCGAGCGCGACAAGTACTTCGCCGCCCAGGAGGCCAAGGACTACGGCCTGGTCGACGAGGTCATCACCGAACTCCCCGTGGCCTGACCGGCGCGCGTCTTCCAACCCTTCCGCGTTCTCTCCCTTGGTCGTTGGTATTCCATCCTGATCCCCGTCGCCCGGCGTTCGAACCGGGCTCCGCCGAGGTGTTCCACATGTCTTACCTGGTCCCCATCGTCATCGAGCAGTCCGGGCGCGGCGAGCGTGCGTACGACATCTACTCGCGCCTGCTCAAGGACCGCATCATCTTCCTCGGCGGTCCCGTCGCCGACGAGATGGCCAACCTCATCATCGCCCAGTTGCTCTTCCTCGCCAACGAGGACCCCAAGGCCGACATCCACCTGTACGTGAACTCGCCGGGCGGCAGCGTGTCGGCCGGCCTGGGCATCGTCGACACGATGAAGTTCATCCAGCCCGACGTCTGCACCTACATCATCGGGCAGGCCGCGTCGATGGGCTCGGTCATCGCGACCTGCGGCACCAAGGGCAAGCGGTACGCCCTCCGCAACGCCCGCAATCTGATGCACCAGCCGCTCATCGGCGGCGTGCTCGAAGGTCAGGCGACCGACCTGGAGATCGAGGCCCGCGAGATGCTCCGCGTCCGCGACCGCCTCTACCAGTTGTACGCCGACGCCACCGGCCAGGCGATCGACCGCATCGCCCGCGACTGCGACCGCAACAAGTGGCTCGACGATCAGGAGATGGTCGAGTATGGCCTGGTCGACAAGGTGCTGACGTCGATGCCGCGTATCCACCGCGACGGCGCAGCGAAGGACTAAGGGCTCCGCATTCGCGCGGGTCGCCGCGTTTCAGGATTGGTCCCGCGGGCGAAAACCGCCCCAACAACCGAAACGAGTACTCACGGGGCAGACGCTTGTCTGCCCCGTTTTTCTTTGGCCAGGGACTCACTCCCTCGATCCCTCGATCCCTTGGTCCCTTGATCCCTTGATCCCTTGATCCCTTGATCCCTTGGTCCCTTGGTCCCTTGGTCCCTTGGTCCCTTGGTCCCTTGGTCCCTTGGTCCCTTGCCTCGGGAATACGATCCCCCTCCCGGTGAGGTGGCAGAGCGGTTGAATGCGCCGGACTTGAAATCCGGTAGGGGCTCCGGTTCCTCGGGGGTTCGAATCCCCCCCTCACCGTTTTGCTGGATCGAAATCGCGAAGATCCGGTATCCTCTCCCTCATGCCTCAGGACTGGGAGCCCGGCATCCTGCTCAGTGAATTGTCCGACGAGCCCGAACTCTCGGAGGAGTTCGCCGCTATTTTCGCGCGCCTCAAGGGCGAGAGCGACGGCGGCGGGCGTGACGAGCCGTGGTCCACGCCGGGGCGGTCCGAGCGTGCGCCAGGCGCCGACCCGTCACCGGCCCAGGGGCCCGTCGACCTGGTCCTGAACTTTCAGGGCGTGTCGTACCTGAACTCGTCGCACATCGCGGCCTTGCTCCGCATGCGCAAACTCGTGAGCGAGCGTGGGCGGCGGATGGTGCTCTGCGGCCTGCGCGACGAGGTCTGGTCCATGCTCATGGTCACCGGCCTCGACAAGATCTTCACCTTCGAGCCCGACACCATGACCGCGCTGGCCCGCATCCAGATCGACGCGGGGCGATAAGCGGCGGGACTTCGGAAGCGCGCGGCAACTCCGCTTCCGGCGGCGGTGAGCGCCGGACACACGCGTTCAGCGGCCTTTGTCGCGAGACTCTCCGAGTCCGATGGATTCAGCGTTCGTCGCGCACCGGCTCCGCCGATGCCTGGGCCACGTTCTGGAACCAGCCTTCCGCCGTATCGATCCAGCGGCCCAATCGCGAGCGCTGCGACAGCACCAGCAGGAACCCCAGCAGGACGCACAGAAGGCGCCACTGCTTCATTGCCCGCTCCATCGCTTCGAACTTTTCGTCAGCAGTCTTCGGCATGGTCGGTCTTCCCCTTCGGGGGACCAACCCAGATCGGCCGACCGGCGCGATTTTCTGCAGAACCCTGCGTGCGCCACGCAGAACCGTCGATCGGCGACGTTTACTGGGAACGGCGGGGTGGTTTCAGGCCGCCCCGCAAGACGCGGATCGAACTGCAGTAGGTATTTGTCCGTACCTTTGCCCGTGGCTCTGCCGGGCCCAACCATCACCCGTGGATTACTCCGTCGAGCCCAACGAACGCCTCACCTTCGGCATCGCCCACCAGGACGAGCACCTGCTGGTGGTGGAAAAGCCCGCGCGCCTCCCCACGCAGCCCGGCAAGGGGCACGCCCGCGACACACTCCTGAACGCCCTGTTCCACCGCTTCGGGCCCCAGCTCCAGAACCTCGGCAAGGCCCGCGACTTCGGCTTGCTTCATCGGCTGGACAAGGACACGAGCGGCCTGCTCATCGTCGCGCTCAAAGCCCAGGCCTACGACCGCCTGCGCGAGGACTTCGAGGAGCGGCGCATCCGCAAGTTCTATTGGGCGCTGTGCACGGCGGCCCCCAAGCCGCCCACCGGCGTCATCCGGCTGCCGATCCTGGAGGACTTCGCTTCACCCGAGGACCGCGCGGGCAAGCCGCGCCTTGCGCATATCTCTCGTGCGGGCAAACCGGCGATCACGGCGTACCGCACGCTGGATTCATCGGAACTTGGCGCGCTGGTCGAGGCGCGCCCCATCACCGGGCGTCTGCACCAGGTGCGTCTGCACCTCGACGCGATCGGCTGTCCGATCCTGGGCGACGCGTTCTATGGGCCGCGCCGCGCCAAGTCGGCCTCGCCGCGGTTGGCGCTGCACGCCCACCGGCTGGTCTTCAAGCACCCGGCGAGCGGGCAGATGATCGACGTGCGGACGGACTGGCCCAGCGACCTGCGCCGCACGCTCAAGAACCTCGGGCTCCACAAGCCGCTGAAGAACTCGGACGCGGGGCTTGCGGGGATCGAAGCCACCGAGGGCTGAGGTGAGCACCGGCTCGCTGCCGCGAGCAATCACGAAGACAAAACGAAACAAGGTCGAGCGTGCCGGTGGGCGTTGCTCGACCTTGCGGATGGATGCGGAGTATCGCGCTGAACGACCGTCGATCAGGCGGAGAGCCACGACGGGCGCGGCGTCTTGGGGTCGCTGGGGACCACGGACACCTTGCCGTTCTTGTAAACGACCTTCCCGTCAGTGAGGGCGAAGAGAGAATCGTCGCGCCCGACGCCGACCATGAAGCCGGGGCGGATCGGCGTGCCGCGCTGACGGACCAAGATCGATCCGGCCGTGGCCGTCTCGCCGCCGTAGAGCTTGACGCCGAGGTACTGCGGGTTGGAGTCGCGCCCGTTCTTGGTTGAGCCCTGACCCTTTTTGTGTGCCATGACGACGACCCTCGATTCGCTGGAAACCCCGCAGCACCATGGTCCTGCGGGGGGTGTTCAACGGACGTGAGAATGGGAGTCGGGCCCGTGCCCGAACTCTGCCCTCGGCCAACGGCCATCCGCTGAACAGGGGCGGAGATGATAGTCGCGATGCCGTGAGCGATCCAAGTACCCAGCTGTGCCGCGGAAATCCGACCGGATTCCGAACGAGCGGCTGGCCGGGACCGAAGAGGCCTAGCGCATGATCCAGGTCTGGCTGGCGATCTCGATCGGCTGGGCGCGCTGGCCTTCGAGCGAGCCCGGCGCGTGGTACTCGATCATGAGGGTCTTGCGCAGGACGAACTTCTGCTTCTTGCCGTCCTTGCCGGTGGTCTCGACCGTTGCCGTCTCGCCCGAAAAGCCCGCGGCGTAGACGGTGATCGACTGCGGGTTGTTGTCCGTGACGGGCCAGATGACGACGCCGTCGCGCCCGTTTTCCTTGCCCTGGGTCATCTCGCCGATGATCGCGATCTGGTCCTGCACCAGGGGATTCTGGAGCGATTCGATCACCTTGTCGGTGACCGCCTGGGGCACGTCGCGCCCGGAGCGGACGACCTCACCCTGGCCGTTGGACAGCTCGAACGAAGGGGCGAAGAGGATGTCCTGCCCGGAGTTGTTGACGACCCGGTAGCTCATGTACATGAACATCTGAGGGCCGGTCTTGGGCAGGTCGACGGAGATCACGTGCATCACGCCGGGCTCGAGGTCGAGCTGCCAGCGCTGCGGCACGGGTGCGGGCTCGGGGGCCGCGCCCGCCTGAACACCCACCGCGCCGACCGCAAGCGCCGAGCCCACGACGCCCAGTGCCAGCGAACGAAGAAGGCGGGTGCTCAGACGACCAATCGACGAGTGATCGGGGTTCATGGGCTGGGTTTCTCGGGAGTTCGCGGCTGGGGGCGGCCTCTGGCGGGGTTCATCAGGCCGCCGGGGGTGTGAGTGTACACTGCAAGGCTCTTCACGACACCACGGGAAGTCTGAACCGGGCCCTGAACTTCGTGAGATTCAGGGGCTCGACTTTCTCAACCATGGCCGCGACTTCTCCATCTCCCCGGCCGTCGCAGCCCGAACCGGGACCGGGCGGGCTTGTGACCCCCACGGGAAGCCAGGCCATCGGTGCGACGGGAGAGGGGTGGAAGATCGTGGAGCTCCACCCCGGCAAGGGGGGGACGAAAGAGGAAGACCGGCGTCACGCCGCGGCGCGGCTGATGTGCGACCAGCACCCCGATCCGCTCGTAGCGGGGGAGCGGTTTCTGGGGGCGGCGGAGCTGCTGGGGATGGACACGCGCCTTTTGTGGGGTGCTCAGGAGCAGTCCCCGGCGTTTCGGAACCCCGGCCGTCGCTTCGCCCAGGCAATCCTGGCCGTGCCGGGCTCCGGGGGGACCGCGATGTTGTTCCTTTCGCCGCCGCCGAGCCCGACGGGTGCCTGGCGCGACGAGGTCGCCCGTCCGAAAACGCCGGAAGTGGGTCAGGCGCGGGAAGAGCGGGCGCTGGGGCAGCGCGTGGCTCTGATCGAAATAGCGTGCGGCTACCTGGCGTTGACCTCGCCGCAGGGCCTGCTTGTGCAGGCGCTGGTCGACCCTCCCGCGCCCAACCGCGCCGGGGCGCAGCAGGTGATCCGCGCGTTCGAGCACGCCTGCTTTCTGCGCCTGGGAGACCTGGCGTACCTGCGCCGGCCGGTGCTCGTGCCGAGCCGCGCCAGGCCCGCGAAACCCGCGGCAACGGGCGGGCTTCCCGCGGGCGTTCGCGTGCAGAGCGTCGCGGAGCTGCGGCTGGGCGGCGCCTCGGGGGAAGAGATCGACGCCTGGCTGCTCGCGGCGCTCGAACGCTCGTACGTCGACACAAAGGACTGCCCGGAACTCTGCGGCCTGCGCTCGCCGACAGACGTGCTGGAATCGCACAAGGCGGTCGGACAGCTCGACGAGCGCCTCTGGCTCATCGCGTTCGACGAAGAGGGAGCACAAGGGTGTGCGCTTCTGAGCCCCAACCGCGACGGCGACTGCGTGGAACTGGTGTACCTGGGGCTGGGCACGCGTCTGCGGGGTCGCGGGCTGGGGCGCCGGCTCATGGAGATGAGCATCGCGACCATGGAAGACCTGTTGCGCGCCGGGGCCATCCCTCTCTCGATGCACGGCGGGCTGACGTGCGCGGTCGATACCCGCAACGACCCGGCGATGAGGCTCTACGAGGGGCTGGGGTTCAAGTCGTTCAGCGTGCGCGTGCCCCTGGTCAAGCGCCTGGGTGTTTGAGACTCTCGCCCGCGTCCCGGAGCCGGTTTTTCCGCGAAGAAACGGCGGTGTGCGGCGCGGCGGCGCGCGAGCGACGGGTTTTCCACGGGTTGTCCGCAACGATGGTGAGCACGTGGAGAACATTTTTTTGCGCCGCGCAAACCTCGGGAGATCGTGGAGCAACGGCGTGTGAACTCGCGCATCGCACGAGACTGCGCCTTGAGTCGCGCCGGGGAGCGATGTACGCTCTCGACCCGGTTATGGACGCGACCGAGCGTCTGGACCCGCGCGAACTTCGGCCTCGATTGCCGGTGGGTTCGCCCGATCCAGACGGGGTGGACGGACTCGACGGGCATCGTCTCTTCCCGGCCGACTTCGGCCGGTCTACCAATCTGTTCTGAACGGGACCTCCATGGTCGATGTCCCGAAGGACAAGCGAGGTGTGGCCAGTGGACTCACGTCACGCTCCGGAGTTGTCGCGCGCCAAAGTCGTCCGCCGCTCGAGCCCCGAGGGGCACTCGGGTTCGGCGCCGGGAACGAGCAACGGCACGTCCCGTCGGCACGATCGCGACGAGACGAACGCCCGCGAGCGTTCCGCCTCGGCGGGCCTGACGCCCTCGAACTCCACGCCCGGGCGTGTGCTGGCGCAGCGCATCGTCAAGGCGCGCCCGGCCGGTGAGCAGACGATCCCGCACGATGCGCCCGCGCGGTTCGAGGTCGCGCTGCGTGACCAGTTGGGGCCCGATCGGTTCGAGCGCTACGCCGAAGGACGGCTGCGCCTGGTCTTTTCTCCCAACGAGCTGCGAGTCACGGCGTCGAGCGGGGCGCTGGCCGACCTGCTCAAGCGCCGGTTCATGACCGAGCTGCACCAGAGCGCCGAGCGAGCCCTGGGTCGCGGGATCGCGATCCGGATCGACTTCACCGAGACCCCCGGCGCGTCGGACGGGATCGGCGAGACGGCGCGGGCGGCTTCGATGCGCCCGGGCTCGGTCGGGGCCTCGGGCGACGGGGCGGTGCCCGGTCGCGCCGCGGGCGCCGGCGAAGCAGAGCGGACCTCGCCGGTGCAGGTT
>CALMQD010000615.1 GCA_937871415.1 uncultured Phycisphaerales bacterium
GAGGCGGGGGGGGCGGGGCTGAAGGTGGGGAAGGCGGGGAGGGTCAGCGCCGGCGTCGGCGGCGCGGCGGGCGCGGCAGGAATAAGGGTCGCGGCGAGGGGCAGGAGGCGGGGACGGGCGGCGGCGGGGAAGCGCGGCCGGAGCATGGGCACGAGGGGGGGCGCGAGGGGGGGCACGAGGGGGGACAAGAGGGCGCGCCGGCGACGCCGGGCAAGTCGCGTCACGCGCAGGCGCATCATCCGGAGAAGCGGCTGCCGGTGGGGTTGCCCAAGCGTCAGCGGATGCCGGCGGCGCCGCTGAGCGAGAAGGCGAAGACGGAGATCTTCGAGACGCAGACGACGTTCGCGGACCTGGGGCTGAGCGCGGCGCTGGTGGAGACGCTCAAGGCGATCAACTTCACGTACCCGACGACGATCCAGGCGAAACTGATCCCGGCGATCCTGCGCGGGAAGGACGTGCTGGGGCAGGCGCGGACGGGGACGGGGAAGACGGCGGCGTTTGCGCTGCCTGTGCTGGACCGGATCAAGCCGGGGGACGAGTTCCAGGCGCTGGTGCTGGTGCCGACGCGCGAGCTGGCGATCCAGGTGGCGGCGGACTTCTTTGAACTGGGGGAGAAGACGGGGCTGACGGCGCTGCCGGTGTATGGCGGGCAGAACATCAAGACGCAGGCGGACCTGTTGCGGAAGAAGCCGGAGATCCTGGTGGCGACGCCGGGGCGGATCATGGACATGGTGGAGCGGGGGTACATCCACTACCGCAACATCCGGATGGTGGTGCTGGACGAGGTGGACCGGATGCTGGACATCGGGTTCCGCGACGACATCCGGCGGATCCTGAAGAGTTGTCCGGCGGAGCGGCAGACGATCTTCGTGTCGGCGACGATCTCGGGGGAGATCGAGTCGCTGGCGCGCGGGTATGCGCGTGACGCGGAGAAGGTGATCGCGACGAGCGGGTCGCTGACAGCGGCGATGGTGAAGCAGTACTACCTGCCGGTGCAGCCGTGGGACAAGCGGTCGCTTTTGCGGCATCTGCTGACGCACGAGTCGCCGGCGCTGACGGTGGTGTTCTGCCGCATGAAGCGGACGGTGGACGACGTGACGGAGTATCTGGTGAAGAAGGGGATCGACGCGCACGCGATCCACGGGGACATGTACCAGAGCAAGCGGAACCGGGTGATCGAGAAGTTGCGTGAGGGGAGCCTGGGGGTTCTGGTGGCGTCGGACCTGGCCAGCCGCGGGCTGGACATCGAGGGGATCACGCACGTCATCAACTATGACCTGCCGGAGGACCCGGACCTGTATGTGCACCGGATCGGCCGGACGGCGCGGGCGGGACGGGACGGGGTGGCGTGGTCGCTGGTGACGCCGGAGCAGGGTCCGCTGTTGACGCAGATCGAACTGCTCATCAATGCGGAAATCCCGAAACTGGATTATCCCGATTTCATCCCGGGCCCTGTGCCGCAGAATGTGATCCGGTCGCGCGAGTTGGATGAGAAGCGAGCGGCGGTGGCGAAGACGTACAACCGGTACGCGGCGACGCCGGCGACGATCAATCCCCCGCGTGAGGCCGTGACCGATACGGGCCGGTTTCCCGGGGGGATTGTGCCGACGAAACTACCGGACCGACGGATGGGCGGGAAGGTGAAGTCGGCGCGATCGATGAAGGCGGCGATCACTCAGACGCTGACGCCGCCACCCGGGAAGCCCCCGGAAGAGCCGTCCTGAGGACGGCGTGGCCGCATAATCTGCGGGTCGTGGGTTGGCGAACGCCCGGGGAGGGGGTAGTTTGTATGGGCTTGGCGCAGTGTTGGTCAGTCCCGTCTCTCGGGAAATGTGCTCGTGGTCGGAACTCCGGGTTCGAATTAGCCGTTTCACGCTGGCGAACGAGTGTCGTTCTCCCGCGTTTGTGGGTTCTCGAAGCTCCCTTATTTGCATCGAGGTGGTTCATGAAGAAGAGGAACTGTTCTTACGGCCTGACGGCGCTTCTGGCGCTGGCGGGCACCGCCCTGCTCCCGGCGACGACGTTCGCCCAGAGCGATTCGTGCGCGACGGCGACGGCCGCGTCGCTCGGCACGAACGCCGTCAACACGACGGGGTTCACGCAGGACACGCCCGCCATCAACCCGACGTGCCAGGGCCTTGCTCAACGCAGCGGCTGGTTCACGTTCACGGCGGATGGGGACGGCGGGAACTACCAGTTTGAGACGCTCGGCCCGGGCACGATGACGGACACGGTTCTGTCGATCTACGACGTCTGCGGCGGGACGCAGTTGGCGTGCGACGACGACGCCGGTACGGGCCTGTATTCGCTGATCAACTCGCTGGCGCTGGCGGCGAACCAGACC